>JAHEME010000217.1 GCA_024643825.1 Chloroflexota bacterium
GAGCACGCATGACAACTCCTTATGATGGCAAGGTCGCCCTCTGGCATCTGGAGGGCGACACCGTAGGCGAGACTGACATCCCGGCGCTCGCTGCTACGATCAAGAAGTGGTCTCCCGTTGTCGATGCCGTGTACGTCAAGACGAGTGACGCTGGCATCTGGCATGGAGTCAACGATCACAAAACCACGATGGCGGTACGCAGCGCCAATGATGTGGCGCGCTGGGTCGCAGCCCTGAATCAGGCCGGGCTGGAATTTCATGCCTGGTGCGAAGTTCGTGGGGCTAACATTCCCGGCGAAACGGCCCGCATCGTCGAGGCTTGCAAAGTCCCCGGTGTGAAGTCCATGATCATCGGGGTGGAGCCGTACCCCGGTGTCTGGAAGGGGACTCGTGCCAAGGTGATCGAGCTGATGAGTGGAATCCGTGCGGCACTGGGCCGCGATTTCCACATCGGTCTGCGCGTCGATCCCCGTCGTAATTTCTACGAGGACATCTTCCCGGATGCATGGCGTCCGTATATCAATAGCATTCATCCGCTGATCTATTGGGAACTGATGAACCGTGAGCCTGACTCGGTGCTGGCGGAAACGTACGTGGTCTGGGGAGGTTACGGGCTTCCGCTGATTCCAGTGCTTCAGGGGTGGGCGAGTGCCGATGGGATCACGCGGACTCAGAGTCTGGCGCGTGGTGTGCGTGGAGCGCCCGGCCTATCCTACTTCCGCCTGGGTGTGATTGGCCCGATGCAGTTCCCCGTGATCAACGATGAATTCGTTGACGAGGAAATCGGCCCGGATCACATGCTGCGTCACTATGGCTGGGAGCGCATCATCTCCCCCGCCGAAGCAGGCTATCAAGACGGGGCTTACTCCGGAAAACCCAGCGCCGAAGTGTTCCAATCGTTTAGCAGCGTGCGTGATCACACCATCAAGTATCGTCCTACGGCGGCCTCGCGTGATGAAGTCTACGCTCAGTGGAATCCCGGGCTGCCTGCGCCGGGCCTCTATGAAATCAGTGTGTATATTCCCAGCCGCCACGCCACGACGCGCAAGGCTCAGTATCACATTCACGGAGTCAAAGGGGCAGGCAGCGAACTGCTCGTCAAGCTCGATCAATCCCTGTATAACAACCAGTGGGTTCCCCTGCTGGTCTACGAGTTCACCGGGGATACCGGAAGCGGACAGGTCAACCTCACCGATCTCACCGGGGAAGCGGAGAAAGAGATCGCCTTCACCGCCATCCGCTGGCGGCAGGTACTGGATCAGAAGCCCATCGATGTGGAGACAGGCAACGGATTTGATCCGCCCATTGGAACCGCAACCGAACGACTTGGCAACGCCGTTTGGCCGGGCAAGTGGTATGATGCAACCGGCTTCGCGACCTACTACACGACGGTCGGCGGGGCTTATCATACCGGGGCTGACCTCAACCTCCCCCTCGACGCGGATCGAGGAACCGCCATCTATGCCGCCGCCGATGGCGTGGTGACGTTCTCCGGGCGCAGCCTCGGAACCTGGGGGCGGCTGATCATCATCCGCCATGATCCCCTGCCCAACGGCTCGGTCTATTGGAGCCGCACCGCCCACATCACCAATCCCATTGTGCGGGAAGGCGACCGTGTGCTGCGTGGGCAGCAGATCGCCAACGTGGGCAATGCCGATGGCAAGCTGGCCTGGCATCTACACTTCGACATCGCCAAAACCAACGTGTTGGAACGCGATCCAGGTCACTGGCCGGGTTCCAACCTCAGCCTCGTGCTGGCGAACTATGTCGATCCGAGAGGCTTCATCAAGACCCACCGCCCGCCGGGGCGCGGCAGTTGACTCAAAAGGCCACGCGCGATGCGTGGCCTTTTCCGTTAGCGATGCACAGCGCAACTCATCGATCCTCGCTGCACTGACGACTGTCTGGGGATATTTTCCTGTGCGACCGCTGCGGCTCATTGTGCCTGTCTGAGTGGAGCAAAAGTTCGAGGCCGTATCCCTCCATGCCCTGGGGTAATAGAGGATATTTTGGGACTATGGCGCAGCCTGGATAGGCGACTCGCAGAGTTGGGTCTTATGTTAGGGTTGGAGGGAATCGATGTCCACATTATGAATTCGGACATATCGGACGACCTCACGCCGATCAGTCAATTGGAGCTTCGTGAGGATGCTGCTCACATGGTTCTTAACGGTGGATTCGCTGATGATTAGAAGCGCGGCAATCTCTCGATTGCTCGCTCCCGTGAGCAACTTCCGGAATACATCCAGTTCACGCTCCGTGAGGACTTGAAGATCAGCACCTGCATTCTCACGAGGGCGAGCACGCAGGTCATGATATTCCTGGGGCATGAGTTCATTTGGCAGGTGGCTTTCCACATCAAGGCTCTGATCCCAGCCGAGTTCGACCAACTGCTTGTAGAGCCGATGGTACTTCTTGACAGTGGCATGGTCAGGCTTGCGCCGCCACTGGACCGCTAGATCGCCGAGTTCGTCTTCCAATCTATCCATTGTCTTAGCATCAATCAACATAGAAATCTTCCTCCGGGTTCCACGGCGTCCCGATTTCTCGGAGCACTCGTATCAGTACTTTGATCCTGCCGTACCGATCCGATCCATGCTCAGCATGGTAGGGAATATCCAGCCCAGCCTTACGTTCCAAGAACGTGATGCAGTTGTTCACGTCTGGATGTTCAATGGGCGGAAATTGGTAAAGAAAATCACTCCTCCTTCGATTATACCACCCAACCAGTGTGTCGTAGATGCGCTGCTTGTCATGCTCGCGGAGTGTGCTGGGAACTTTCCACACATCGCTGCGCTCCCCCAAAAGGTGAAGTTGGTGGGCACGCAGGAATGTATTGGTATCATCCTGAACCGAACCGTGAAGGCTGTGGGTGTGCCAGAGAAATTGGAAGAGCGCATCGGGATCAGTAAAGCTGGCAACTTCTTCAGGTGTGGGATGAAATCCATAGATGATGCGTTCCCCCCGGCGGTAAGTGGCGCAGTGTCCCGCGTAAATGAGATTGTCGTGTTCCTCTTGAAATGGTGAGGTATTCTTACTGATACCCCGGAAGGCAATGATGTAAAGTTCCACGTATACGGCTCCTTTCGTGGCTCTTGTGTAGTATACAATGCTATACTCGCGGCGATGATCAATCTCACGCTCTCGCTGAAGCCCCGATCCCTGGCCGCATTCCCAGTCCTGCTTGTGTTGGTAGGTTGTGCTGCTGCTGACTCAACCGCCCTGCCTGTGCAGGCGGCTTCGCCGCTTCCGATGCAGATTTCGGATACGCCCCCTGCCGCCTCGCTCACCCCGGCTGCCACCATCACCACTACGCCGCCAGATGCCACCGAGCGTCCACGCCTCAGCCAGAGCGCCGACATCATCGCCGTTGTGCCCGATGTTGCCCTCACCGTAGAGTTGTTCTACACCGAACGCTGGATGCGCGTTCAGCAGACGGTGACGCTCACCAATCGTTCCCCGGATGTCTGGGAGGAAGTCGTCTTCAACGTACCCATCAACACCGTTCCCGAAGCCTTCTATCTGGATCGTGTGACCGTCACCGAAGGAGAATCGGTTCAGGAGGGTACAACTGGCTTGTTCGGAGCCGAAACCATTCTCCGCGTTCCTCTGCTGGTTCCCGCCAACCCCGGTGACGTGATCCAGATCGATCTCGGCTACCGGGTCGTGATCCCACCGATGGCCTCTACCGATTGGCCCCCCATCGGGACTACCGGGTGGCGGTTTGGCATCATTCAGGCTGGCGAGTGGTATCCCGCGCTGGTTCCCTATGTGGCGGGGGAAGGCTGGCATACCTGGGAGTACCGCCCGGTTGGTGATCCGACGGTGTATCCACTGGCGAACTATCAACTGAATGTGACAACAGAAGAAGGTATCACCGTTGCCAGCGGAGGCGCACAGGGGCAGGATGCGGAGGGCATCTGGCACTTTGCCATGCCTGCGGGTCGTGGGATCGCATTCCTCGCCAGTGAGCGATTCGCCGTCGCGCAGGGGGAAGCGGACGGTATCCCCATCACCAGCTACTACCAGCCGGAGACTTCTCAGGCGGGCGAAGATGCGGTCACTATCGCGGCCCAGTCGATCCAGCTTTTCGAGGAACTCTATGGGCCGTATCCCTATGACAACCTGACCATCGTGGAGAATGGTTTCTTCGGCGGGATGGAGTATTCCGGGCTGATCTCGATCACCGACTATGCGTATATCACGTATATCGGCGAGCCGCCCTCGATTCTCCACGCCCTTGTCTCCCACGAAACGGCACATCAGTGGTGGTACGGGGCTGTGGGCAATGATCAGGCGAATGAGCCGTGGCTGGATGAATCGCTGGCCTTTTACAGCGAGCTTCTCTACTTTGAGCGCTATGCACCTGATTCGGTGGACTGGTGGTGGGAAAAGCGCGTCGATGTTTACAACCCACATGGACCAGTGGATGCCACCATCTACACCTACGATAACAGTGCCAGTTTCATCACATCGGTGTATGGGCAGGCTGCCCGCTTTCTCCGTGAACTGCGCCAGCAAATGGGCGACGAGGACTTCTTCGCCTTCTTGCAGGACTATTACCGCACCTACAGTGGTCAGATTGTGACCGCCCACGAGTTCAAGATCACCGCCGAGGAACACACTTCGCAGGATTTGCAGCCTCTGTTCGACGCCTACTTCGCCAACCCCAATCCGTAGAGATGATGAACCGCACGCCAAGCGACCTGATTATGCAACGCCTATGACCTATTCAGTTTATTGTGGCCCACGCGTGAGCACGTTGCGCCGTGCGGATAGCGGTTGAAGGGACACATCGCAAACTGCGTGAACCAGACGCGACCCTCGCGGGAGGCCGTCGCGAAGGCTCGTCGCCTTCGCTTACAGGAGTTTGCTTCCGCAAACTCCGCGGCCCGTACCGCGTTCCCCAATGGGTGAGCTTCCGGGCACAGGCTGCTATTTGATCAGGCTCCCCTGTAGCGAGACCTGCGCCCGGCTTCCCTTCACCCTGAACCTCGCTATGCTCGGTTCTGTCTCCTCTCAGTGGAGAGGGGATTTCATCGGGGCCAACCGTATCTATGAAATTTGCTTGCTTTGCCCGCGAGCGGTCGGCGGCATGGTGACCCATCACTCTCTGCCGCGTCTTTCACGCAGGCGCAGGGAGATTTCCGTGACCCGGAAATCCAGGTAGACACCCTCCGGTCTTCGGTGCGGCGATGGTGACCCATCACTCTCTCGCCGGGAGTTCACCGGGGACGCGGGAGGCGCTGCCTGCCTGCGGCGGAAATAGAACCTATGTTCGTATAAGAGTATACAATGGGTGGGGAGAAATGTCACTTGATCATTTGATCAATCCATCGCGGATATAGATTTGAGTACAACATCGAGAAATTAACAATCATCGAAACGCGATTCTGGTTGGAATCAGGTTGGGGAAAAGCGGGTAGCGATTGGCAAAAGGGAAGGATGGGGGCAGGCAGCCGCGCCAGAACCTCACCGCCGCGAGTTTGTCCTGTATCCATGCTCGCATGCGCCTCCTCTCGGCAACCGGCAGCCACAGGCTGCAACTGTTGCCTGGACGGAGAGGAGGGAGAGGCTAACTCGCTGCCTGCGAGCTTCGATCCGGTCGAGTCGCTGACTACGCTGGTGCTGCCGAGGTGGTCGGCGTGGCGATAGTAAAGTCCGGCATCATCGCCGCCACCAATGATACGGAAGGCTCCGCCCATCGCGTAGTAGACCGTGCGCTGAGACTCGCTCCCATCGACCAGTTCGATTTCCATGCCTGCCACGTAGATCGTGGTGGTGATTGTTGTTCCGTCATCAACAATACGCTTGATGCGGCTGCCGCCGCCACCAGA
>JAHEME010000218.1 GCA_024643825.1 Chloroflexota bacterium
CAGCAAGGTTCAAGGAGAAATTCATGACTCGAACGCGCGTGATAATCATGGGTGCGGCAGGACGAGACTTTCACAACTTCAATACGTTTTTCCGAGACAACGAAACCTATGAGGTCGTAGCGTTCACTGCAACACAGATCCCGGGAATTGAAGGCCGAGTTTACCCGGCAGAGTTGGCTGGTTCACTGTATAGGCAGGGCATCCCGATTCACGAGGAGGCAGACCTCGCCTCGCTGATTGCTGAGAAGAATGTGGATCAAGTGGTATTTTCCTACAGCGATGTTTCTCATGAGTATGTCATGCACAAGGCATCTCAGGTACTTGCCGCTGGCGCTGATTTTCGATTGATGGGACCCCGGATCACTCAGATCAAGAGCACCAAACCAGTGGTTTCCATTGGCGCGGTGCGGACAGGCTCAGGAAAGAGTCAGACCACACGGTACGTTGCAGATGTTCTGAAAGAGCTTGGCCTCAACGTGGTCGCCATCCGGCACCCGATGCCCTACGGAAACTTAATCGCTCAGACAGCGCAGCGATTTGCTGACTATGACGACCTGGATGAATACGATACAACGATAGAAGAACGTGAGGAGTATGAACCACACATTGACCGGGGAATTGTGGTTTACGCTGGCGTAGATTACGAGAAGATCATTCGGCAGGCAGAGCAGGAGGCTGATGTAATTCTATGGGATGGTGGCAATAATGACTTACCATTTTATGTTCCCGACCTCCATATTGTGATTGTCGATCCTCACCGCCCTGGGCATGAGAGCACCTATCATCCTGGCGAAGCCAACCTTCGCATGGCCGATGTAGTTGTGATCAACAAAATTGATACAGCCGATTATGAAAGTATCCTGCGGGTACGGGAAAGCGTCGCAAATTTGAATCCGACAGCCCTTGTTGTAGATGCGGCCTCTCCCATTTTTGTTGACAACCCGGACTTGATTCGTGGCAAACGCGTACTGGTAATTGAAGACGGCCCCACGCTAACTCATGGAGAAATGGCCTACGGAGCTGGTGTGGTTGCGGCTCGTCGGTTTGGAGCATCAGAGATTATCGATCCACGACCATTCGCGGTTGGATCGATCAAGACAACGTACCAGAAGTACCCAAATACAGGCCCCATCCTCCCAGCGATGGGCTATGGGGCGGCGCAAATGAAGGACTTGCAAGCGACCATCAATGGATCACATGCGGATCTTGTCATTGCAGCAACACCCATCGATCTGCGGCGGGTCATTGAAGTAGATCCCCCCCTGGAACGAGTCCGGTACGAACTCGAACCCATCGGCACACCCAACCTAGCAGATATTCTCAAAGAAAGGTTTGGCCGTTAGGTTGGCGACGGGGTTTTATTTGTAGTCGATCCAATGTGGCGTGACAGGTATGAAGTCGTGAGGAAAACCGAGAATTCCAGGCCCAGGCGAGATCGACGTCATCGCGCGCTGAGGCTTGGAGTTTTCGGCTTGGCATCCTTTGCTGTCCTTGTGGTCATAGTCACGGGATTGGGAGCATGGCTTTACGCGTACGCAGTCCTGCATCCAGGCTGCCAGGGTGATCGAGCCAGCCTGGATGCAGCCGGATTCGTGTCTGAGCCTGTGGCCTTTGAATCAGAGGATGGAACCATTCGACGCGGCTGGTATAGCGAAGGCCCAATCTATCCCGACGTCGTGGTGATCGTTGTGCCGGGTCATGGAGGAAATACCGCGTTTGCACTGGGTGATGCAGTCATTTTTGCCAATGCCGGGTATGGCACTTTGATTTATGAGCACCGATCTTGCGCCGACCCACATCTCAGTGCCAGCACCGGCATCTACGAATCACAGGATGTTGTCGGAGCAGTGCAATTTCTGGAATTGCAACGGGGCATTCATAAGATCGCTGCTTTTGGCTTTTCAGAGGGTGGCACTGCCGCAATCCTTGCCGCAGTGAGAGAGCCGGAAATTGATGTAGTGATTGCCGTTGGAGGGTACGCGAGCCTTGCCGATGATACTCTCGATCCCCCACCCAATAGCCAGAGTCCCCCGGAGCGAGTTTTCAGACGCATGGCACTATGGAGTCTGGACATCCAGCTAAATCTGGCCTCTAAGAGTCCGTCTCCAATCACCGTGATCCATGAAATTGGCCCTCGTCCTATATTCTTGATCTACGGGGACGGAGAGAGAATTGCAGGAGACGCACTGTATCAAGCAGCAGGAGAACCAAAGACTCTGTGGATCGTGCCGGGAGCTACTCACGGAAGCTACGCAAGTGCGGCTCCGGAGGAATATGCCCAACATCTACGAGATTTCCTGGCAGATTCAATACGCTGACAACCTATGAAACATATCCATTGGTTGGCCTATCTACTGGTATTATTTGTAACGGGGTGCTCTGCATTTGTGGAGACAATTACGCCGCAGCCCAGTACTACGCCCTTCCAATTTACAACGACGACCCCCCGCCCTACCCCATCTCCAATTTCCTTGATACCAACCCTTCGCCCAGAATCAACTACAAGGCCAGCAACCCTGATCCCCAGCGCCACTATTGACACGACCGCGATAGCGGCTATCACCCGTACGCCAGCGCGACTCCGCTCGACTGAAACAGTAACACCAACACGCTCCCCGCAGGACGCATGCCCCAGCCCACCGCAGGGAGTTTTTGCAGAGATATTCGCCGCTGACGTAGGTCTAAAGTTCGCCATCGGTTGCCCAACCTCACCACCAGACTCACAGGGGCAGCCTCATCTATGGTTGGTGACTATGCAGCACCAGACGTTTGACCATGGTACGATGATCTGGTTGTCGAATGTCGGATGGTATGACGCGAGGGTTGTGTATGTGCTCTTAGACGACACAACCTACGAGCGATACGATGACACCTACGATTCAGGGCTAGATACTCACACAGGCGGCGACGATCCCCCAGAAGGCATGTTTGTACCTGGGGATGCACTGGGCAAAGTCTGGAGAGAGCAGCCCGAGGTGCAGGATACCCTGGGATTCGCAACCGCCCTCCCCATTGAGATCGAAACTCAAATGCTCATGTTAGAGCGCGGGGAGATGATCTATTTCCCTCCTTCCGCATCTGTTATCGCCTTCAAGAGAGGCACGCCAAGCACCTGGTCATCCTACAATGTAGTAGTTCAACCGTAACCTCACTTACACAAATCGATTCGATGGGTCAATGATCACTATCTGGCGGAACAATCGGTCGGGCACTCCCTTCCACGATGGGGCCTTTTGCTGGTGTTGATCCGCTGCCGCCACCCGACGCGTTCTGCATAAATGTCTTGATTCCGTTCCAGACTGTCCCCGTCACGAATTTGTCGGCTCGGATGAGTAAGTCTTCCATCACCTGCAGAATGTCTTCGTCACCATCCCAGTTCTGGCGAAGTACATCTTCCCCGGCTTGCCCCATCACCTTGATTACCCGGTTAAGTGCCAGCACCCCAACAATGGCGTCATCGATGAGCCCCGCCGGCCCCATTACAGCCTCTGGCATCAGGTCAATGGGAATGATGATATATGCCGATGCCGCCGCGATTTCGGCTTTCAACTGGGATGACACTCTTGGGTCTGCCATCAGCCGCACAAACAACGCCATAATGTCCGGTAACAGCAGGATATACTGAGTTGTTTCCCGACCAGCTCCTGCCCCCTGTGCCCATTTTACGATCTTGCCGCGAATCCGTTGATAGAAATCCTGTGCGCTGGTCGCGCTATATTCCGTCGGTGTAGGTAATACCGGTTTCGGATCGACAGGCGGAGGCTGAACAATGTCCAGATAGTCGTAATTCACCCCGCGAATTGGGTCAGACCCCCAGGGGGAGGGCCCAAGCTTATTCTTCTCGTCATCGCTCATGATAAATAGATCCTTGTCTCCTCAATGTTTGTATTCTATACGTATAGTTGCCTGTGAAGTTGTATGGAAGTTTGCCGCGCCTTACCTCTGCGGCTATGCCGCTTGCCTGGAACGGTGGCGAGCAGGCTCAAGCGAGTATAATCCCGACAAATACTTTTACCCATCATAAGGATTCGAGAATGGACTTTGCACTCAGCGGTGAGCAGCGCATGTACCAGCAGGCCGTACGCGTTTTCGTGGAAAAGGAAATCAAACCCTATGCCGCCAGAGTAGATGAAGAGCAAGAGCTTCGATGGGAAGCCATTGAGAAGATGCCTTCTCTTGGGCTTACCGGCTTGCAGGTTCCGGAGGAGTATGGCGGGGCAGGACTCGATAGCATCAGTGCTGCGATTGCATTGGAAGAGATTGCGCGCGGCTGCGGCAGCACAGCACTGGCTGTAGCCGCCCACAATGGCCTCTGCTGCAATCCTATAGTCCTCTGGGGCACAACTGCCCAAAAGCATGCATATCTCCCTATCCTTACAGGGGGCAAGGTTTTAGGATCCCTGGCATTGACAGAACCCGACGCCGGATCAGACCTTGCGGGAGGCGTTCGCACCACCGCAGTCAAAGAAGGGGATAGCTGGATTATCGATGGTCGCAAAATGTGGATCACCAATGCGCCAACTGCCCCTATCATTGTGACACTGGTACGAACTGATGCTCACTCCGCAAAACCATCGCGTGGGTTGAGCATGATTGTGGTAGAACATCCGACGGAAGGTCTCTGCGTTGATCCCCCCCTATCGAAGTTCGGCGTTAGGGGATCGCACAGCAACCCGCTGCGGTACGATGACGTCCGCGTACCTCTCGAAAACCTACTAGGGAAAGAGAATGAAGGACTTCATCAGACACTGTGTACCCTTGATGGAGGACGGGTAGGCATTGCGGCCGTCTCGGTTGGGCTGGCGCAAGCGGCACTCGAAGAAGCAATCAGGTATGTGAGGGAGCGACATACATTTGGGCGCCCCCTTGCAGATCACGAAGGCGTGCAGTTCAAACTAGCAGAGATGGCAACGCGCATCACCTATGCACGGTGGCTAACTTACAATGCTGCATGGGCCAAAGATCATCAGGAAGATTTCTCGAAGGAAGCGGCTATGGCAAAGCTAACTGCCTCAGAGACATCTGAGTTCGTCGCATTTGAAGCGATCCAACTCCACGGAGGGTACGGGTACAGCACAGAATTTCCCGTTGAACGGATCTACCGCGATCAACGTCTCATGAGCATCGGTGAGGGAGCCAACGAGATTCTGAAGCTGGTTATCGCACGCCGAGTCCTGGAATCTTGATCAGCGAGTATCATGCTTTCTGTAAAGGAGTATGCCCAGCCTCAGCGTTGGGCTTACCTGTCAGCACGTCAATTGCGTGAGGTAGTACAGGCACGATCGTTTCAAACTGCTCGCGAACGGCACGAGGACTCCCGGACAAATTGACAATCAGCGTGCGCCCGCGTATCCCACACACACCACGCGAAAGCATGGCATGCGGAGTTACCGCCAGCCCCTGTGCGCGGATTGCTTCTGCCAGTCCAGGAGCCTCTCGTTCAATCACTGTTTTGGTTGCTTCCGGCGTCACATCACGCGGACTAAACCCTGTACCGCCAGTGGTTATCAAAAGGGAAACATCCCCGTGATCTGCCCACTCAACCAGCGTGTTCGCGATCATATCCTGCTCATCAGGAACTACCGCGCGCACCTTTACGAGCCATCCCGGTTGAGCTAGCACCAGTCTCTTCAACAACTCCCCGGAACGGTCTTCATAGGCTCCCGCATGAGCACGGTCGCTGACTGTCAACAATCCAACATTCAAGGTTAATCATCGTCCTCAAGGCTTAGGAGGCGTCGCCATGACCCATGCCCGCTATCCTGTACCCCGTCTTCTGTAACTCCATAATAGATGCGGATCTCACCATTACTTCGCTGGGCCAAATC
>JAHEME010000219.1 GCA_024643825.1 Chloroflexota bacterium
ATCGCTGCCAGCCACACATTCACAGCGATTATACTGCGGATTCCCGGAGCCGCATTTGTGGTAAGATGTGGGGCGGCTCTACGT
Source organism: Chloroflexota bacterium (assembly GCA_024643825.1). GTDB lineage: Bacteria > Chloroflexota > Anaerolineae > Aggregatilineales > UBA3940 > JAHEME01. Next base: position 85 of record JAHEME010000219.1, read on the forward strand.
TTTCTCTGGAATAATGACAATGATCTCAGCGTCAAAGGTTGCCTACTACATTTTCATGCCAGTTGCGTTAGTACTGACGGGATGCAACTATCCTGGTGTTGCTCTCAATTCTGCTGAAGCGACTCAGACACCTTACATCATTTATGTGACCGCAACGCCGCAACAATCTGGTGATAATGGAGCTGCGCCGACGCCCACTTTGCCGTTGATCGGGCCGTTTGGCCCCACGTTGGAAGTAACTCCCCACTCGTTGGTTACTGCGACTCAGCCAGAGCCAACGCTCGATCTGAACTCCATCACACTGACTGCTGGTGTAGTTCAAACAGGGATTCCTGTGGATGAGGCTGTGACTGAGACTGCCACTCCGGAAGGTTCTGTCACGCCGACCGCCTCTACTGAAGATCAGACAGCGCAAGCATCGATTAATGAGTCAAACTCTGCACCACGCTTTGGGATTGACTTTATCAGCAGTGGAGAATTTAGCGTTCCCAATGAGCGCATTGCATTGGGCATTTCTGCTGGAGCAGGCTGGGATCGGTTTCCCATCTATTGGAATCAGGTCGAACTTGAGTCTGGAGGCCGTGATTGGTCGCGGTTCGACCGTGCGGTTCGGCAGGATGTAGAGAATGGTCTACAAACCAATGGCATCTTGCTCGGTGTCCCGACCTTTGAAGCCAGTCCAGCCAATGTTCCTGTGACGCTATTTGAGCCTGTGTTTTCTGATGGAACTGATCAACCGGGGACAGGCAAGAAAATCAACCCGGACAATGGGTGGGCCAATTTTGTATACGATACCGTATCACGATATAGACCCGGAGGTACACTTGCACAAAATCGGCGCTGGCGGGATGGGCAAGGGGTGCGCGTATGGGAGGTCTGGAACGAACCAGACTTCAGTTTGTTCTGGCGCGGTTCTGTTGACGAGTATGCTCGCCTAGTAAAAGTATCGTTTCTGGCTGCACGTCTTGCTGATCCAACTGCCGAGATCATGATTGGTGGATTGGTCGGGTTCGAGCAGCCGGGCTTTCTATTGCAATTGCTGAATATCTATAAGTCCGATCCCAACCCAATCGCCGAGACGTATCCTTTCACGATGGTTGCCGTCCATTCTTACAGCTATTCTGCCGATGTATTCCGCATCGTGCAGCGCACGCAGGGCTTGCTGGCTATCTACGGTCTTGGCGATCACCCGATCTGGCTAAATGAATCAGGCGTCGCTGTCTGGGACGACTACCCTGGCCCTACATGGGCAACGAGAGCAGATCAGAGGGTGCTGCGTGCCACCGAAGACGAGCAGGCCAGCTATGTAATCCAGGCTGCCTCTTATGCGTTCATGGCCGGAGCAGATGTTTTCTTCCAGTTCCAACTGTACGATGATTGCGGTAATCAGCCGATGGGCACGACCTTTGCTCCCCACAATGGGGAACTGTGTGAGTCAACGTCTGCCTGTTGGGGAGATGCTCTTGGTCTCATGCGAAATGGGATAGAAAATGCGTGCTTCAATCAGCATCCCCAGCCAAACACACCGCGCCCTGCATTTGCTGCCTACCACACCGTCGCGGATATTTTCGGGAAGCGCGATTTCGTTCCTTTCTCTGCCTCGCGTGGGCCAAATGGGGATCAGGTCTGGCTGCGATTCGTGAGACCATCAAATCGCCGGATGATCACGGTGGTGTGGGACGAATCGGGAAGTCCTGGCGAGGCAGTCATACCAGCACAATCTGCCGAGGTTGTTCTTGTTGCCTGGAATGGGGAGCGCACAACGATCCAGCCCGCAGAGGATGGGGCCTTCCATGTACCGCTGGATGCAGCGACCAATCGAAATGAGCCGAGACTAAGCGGATATATGATTGGTGGCAAACCCGTCATTCTCTTGGAAGATGCAGGCCGTCCAGAAGTTAGCGTGGTTCCCTTGCTAGATCGCAGCCGACAGGCGTTTCTTGTTCGGTGGCAAACTACCGATGTGTCGTTATCTACCTATGAGGTCTGGTATCGTGATGATACCGAAGGGGGAGATTGGATTCGCTGGTTAGAGACGGCTACGCCGGGAGATGCACTGTTTGTGGGTGGCTCCGGGAGGCGATACAGCTTCTTTGCCAGAGGTCAGCTTCCAGATGGTTCCTGGACGACTGACGCGCCAGTCGTCCAGGCATCGACTGTAGTTGAGTAGAACTTATATCGTTGTGTCTTCTACCGATTGTCCTTCGGTAGCGCCAAGTCGAGGATCGAGCGCATCGCGCAATCCATCGCCGATCAGATTGAAGCCCAATACCGTCAACGTGATCATGATGCCGGGGAAGATCACCAAATGAGGAGCCGTGAACATCTGGCTGCGCTCAATACCGAGCATAGCGCCCCATTCTGGCGTAGGGGGCTGCGCTCCAAATCCAAGGAATGATAGAGCCGCAGCATCCAGAATCGCTGTGGCAATGCCCAGGGTTCCTGCAACAATCAATGGCGTGAGGGCATTGGGGAGAACGCGGCGAAAGAGGATGTGCGCCGTATTGGCCCCAAGTGCGACAGAGGCTTCAACATATTCCGTCTCTTTGATGGTTAACACGCTGGATCGAATCAGACGTGCGTAGGCAGGAATACTCACGATCCCAATAGCCAGCAGCGCGTTTCTCAGGCCAGGGCCGAGCACTGCTACGATAGCTATTGCTAGAAGAAGCGCTGGGAATGCCAATAGAACGTCCATGATGCGCATGATTACGAGATCGATCCATCCTCCTAGATAGCCAGCCAATCCACCCAACAGTGCTCCTGTAACGATAGCAAATGAAACTGTGGAGAGACCAATAAATAGGGAAACACGTGTACCGAAAAGGACACGGCTGAAAAGGTCACGCCCATTTCCATCGATCCCCATGAGATGCTGTGGCTTGTCAACCGGGCATCCTAGCGCATGGATGCAGGGTTTTTCTCGTACCTTGATTTCTTCCTTACCAATCAATACATCGATTGGATCGTATGGTGCGATGAGAGGCGCTAAAATGGCAATCAACAACAAACTTCCGAGTAGAAACATCCCCACAATGGCGGAAATTTGCTTGAACAACCGCCGCAGGGCCATACGCCCAAGGCTAAACGATTGGATGGAGGGTTCAACCGGGTTCTTATGGGCTGCGGAGGGCGTTGTCAATTCTGCCTGGGTGCTATTCATCCGATATTTACTCACTCAAGGCGGATACGAGGATCAAGGAATGCATAAGATAGGTCTACAATCAAGTTGGCTCCCAAATAGATAACGGCAATTACCACAGTAAATGCCTGCACAACCGGGTAGTCGCGTGCTGAAATGCTCTCAAACAGGGTTCGACCTACACCAGCAAGTCCAAAAATGGTTTCGGTGAGGACGGCCCCAGCAAGCAGGGAGCCTAGCTGAAGGCCCATAATGGTAACGACAGGGAGTAGCGCATTCCGGAGTGCATGTTTCACGACAACTGTTCTCTGCGTCAGCCCCTTGGCACGCGCGGTTCGGATGTAGTCAAGCCCCAGGATTTCAAGGAGGCTTGAGCGGGTCATCCGCGCAATAATCGCCATTGGAATGGTGCTAAGAGCCACGGCTGGCAGAATCAGATGTCTGACACCATCCACAAACACCTCAAAGTTTAGTGTGAGAAGCGAATCTAAAAGGTACAAATTCGCAACAAACTCCGCGAGGGCATGGCGAATGCCGGCTTCTGGAATTGTCCATCCATAGACCTCATAGAAGGGGTCTGGTGCCACTCCCGCTGACAGGCGGCCTGACGGTGGCAGGCTAAAAGGAGTGTCTTTCAGGATGAGGGCAAATAGAAAGGCGAGCATCAGGCCCAGCCAGAACACTGGAATCGATACACCAAAGTTAGCACCAATCATGGTGGCAACGTCAATCGGCGAATTTCTGCGGACGGCAGATAGTACTCCCATGGGAACCCCTACCAGTACAGCCAGGGAGAATGCTGCCAGACTTAATTCCACAGTCATGGGGAGACGTTCAACAATGATAGCGACTACCGAGCGATTGTAGCGGATCGAATTTCCGAAGTCGCCTCGCAGAACATCTCCCATGTAGAGGGCGAACTGTACCGGGATTGGCTTGTTAAAGCCTTTTCGTTCATTGAATAGGTCGCACGTCGCCTGCGTGGCTTTTTCGCCCAGCATCGCTTTACAGGGGTCGCCAGGAATAAGGCGTCCCAGAGTAAATGTAACGATCAAGATACCGATCAAAACTGGAATGGACGCTAGTATTCTGCGGAGTGAGTAATTTACCATGCGCTCTCCAGATTCTAAGTAAAGTATTGCGCGGGATGGCACTGAACCAAACTGAGGTTAAGCCCCATCCCGCGCTAGGAAGAGTTCCTATCTGACTTTATCAGCCAGACAGGAACTCATCTGCTGGACTGATTACTCGCTCGGAGCGTTGATCAGGCCGAACAGGTTGGTCATGTACTCAAACGCACCCGTATTGCCGATGTGCGTTGGGCTTGATGCATCCCACAGAGTTGCCCATGAGGCAACTACGTCGTTGGCGTCCAGGTCTGAGCCGTCGTGGAACTTGACGTTCTCACGCAGCGTGCAGGTCCAGACTGTTGAATCCTCATTTGGCTCGCAAGCTGTCGCCAGTGAAGGAACCACTGCGGTTCCACCCACTTCATAAGCCAGAAGCGATTCAACGACCTGCTCGCAAGCGCGGAGCGACTCGCCGTCACTCTCATCGCCGCAGTACAGGCTGATCGGTTCAGCATTCTGCATCCAGACATAGGTGTCACGGTCGCCTGGGGTCATGACGCTCATGTTCTCATTGCCCAGCGGGCTAGCGTGAGCACCCTCAACATCGGCGCGGTACGCGGTGGCCGAACCGCCGTGAGCCACAGGGATTACGGGGACTTCGTCGCGGACAGCATTATTGGCTTCCACATACAGAGACTCAGCTTCATCTGGATTGCCAATCTGCGCGGCGGCGGCCAGAGGCGTATAGATATCCTCATAAGCTGGGCCGAACTGCGTATTGGCAGCATTGAAGTGGAAGTCAAGGAAGTTGGTCACGTGCGGGTAGTCAGCACCCCAACCAAGCAGGTGGATACCATCCGTGTACTGACCGGAGGTCGATTTGTCGATGAACTCGCCGGACTCTACTACATTGATCTCGGCGTTGATTCCAAGGTTCTCAGCAAGCTGCGCCTGGATGTCCTGGGCTACCTGATTCACGTTCGGAAGATAGCTGCGGACTACATCGCGATAGTACAGCTTGGTATCGAATCCGTCAGGATAACCAGCCTCGGCGAGCAGTGCCTTGGCGGCTTCGGCATCGAAGTCATACCATGAGTCGCCAACGCAAGCATTGGGGATCGAGCAGGGGGTGAAGTGACTGGCAACTTCTGAACCCAGAGGATAGAAGTTGTCAACAATCCGCTGACGGTCGATGCCCATCGCGATTGCCTGCCGAACCTGCTTGTTGTCAAACGGGGCTTCGGTACGGGTGAAGCCAATGTAGAAGATATTCAAGGCCGGGCGTGGGATCAGTTGCAGATTGGAGTCGCCCTCGATTGTCGCGAAATCGTCTGGGCCGGGGTTGTCGATACCATCCACGTTGCCGGACTGTAGTTCAAGAACGCGGGCGGCAGACTCGCTGCTCCAACGGAAGACCAGCGTCTCTGTCTTGGCTGCATCGCCCCAGTAGCCGTCGAAGCGCTTGAAGACAACGCTGTCACCACGATTCCAGGTATCCAGCATGTAAGGGCCGGTTCCGAC
>JAHEME010000220.1 GCA_024643825.1 Chloroflexota bacterium
TCCGGGTTACGGGAATCTCCCTGCGCTCGCGTGAAAGACGCGGCAGAGAGTGATGGGTCACCATGCCGCCGACCGCTCGCGGGAGAAGCAGGCAAATTGAATACGATACGGTTGTTCCCCGATGGATGAGTGGGTCTATGTACTCACCTTGTGTGAGAGGGAAGTCGGGCACAGGTCACAGCCACAGTGGAGCCTGATCAATGGCAGCCAGTGTCCACAAGCTCACCCATCGGGGAACGCGGTACGGGCCGCGGAGTTTGCGGAAGCAAACTCCTGTAAGCGAAGGCGACGAGCCTTCGCGACGACCTCCCGCCGAGGAGCGCGTCAGGTTCACGCAGCATGTGATGCACACCTCACAACCGTATCTGCACAGACACCTGTGCTCATGCGTGAGCCACCATAAACTGAATATGAAGAGTTGCTCGATCAGAAATCCCTGCGGGAGAACACGATCATCGTCGCCACCAGCGCAGCCAGCGAGTAGATCACCGCATAGATCACAAAAGCCGGGGTCGGCTGGCTGACCACCGAGAAGGGCGTCACCCCACCGATAAGAGGATTTTCCGGCTGCATCAGGCCAGCAGCGTAGCGCCATAACCCTTCGCTGGGCATGAACAGACTCGACGCGATTCCCAGATCAACCGCCGTGCGGCTTTCGAGAAGCGAGCCAATCTGCTCCACCCAGCCGCCAACAAAGGCGACGCCGTAGAGCATGAACACTACGACACCGTTCGCCAGCGTACTCCACAACGAACTACCCAGCATGGTGATGCTCAAAGTGGCGAGGCTCTCCAAAACGAGAATCGCGATCCCCGCTACAGCGTTCGGAGCCACGTACCCGCTGATGAAGTAGACTGCCAGCATGATCCCGGCGGACATCAGTACCGTGTACAGCGTCAGCATCATCGCATGACCGATCCACTTACCGAGTACGATCTGCCACCGCCGGACAGGTTTCGCAGCGATTGCATGAATGGTATTGGAATCGATCTCTGCGGAGATTGACCCGACCGAAGTCAGCACCGTAACCATCACCACCAGGAAGTTGACGACGTACAATCCGGCGGTCATGAAAGTGCTTTTGAAGAACGATCCCATGCCGCTGGTCGTATTGCATCCATGCTGAATGCAGTCCTTGTAAGCGAAGTAATATCCGGTGCTGAACATGGCGACAAACACAAGCCCCAACCCGAGGCCAAGCCACAATAATCTGCGGCGCTGTGCCTCGCGGAAGGTCAGCCGGGTGATCACCACAATCTGATGCAAGGCCCCGGTGTTCAGAACCGAAGACTCAGGCGGGATAGTTCGCAGAGATGCGTCAGTGGTCATGCGACCGACTCCTCGGCGGTTGGTCCGCCTTCCATGATCTGCAGGAACAGTTGCTCCAGCGAGACCTGCTGCGGCGCAAGAGCCAGCACCCGCGCCCCCTGATTCACCAGCCACACGTTGAGGTCAGCAACCTGACTCTCTTCCGCCAGTGAAAGCGAAATCTCATGCTCGCCCACCTGCTCCACGCGCTCACTCCATGCAGCGAGATCAGTGACCAAGCCAGGTGGGATCGATGCGAGCCGCAGACGGACGCTCACCAGCCCGGCGGAAAGCTCCGCCATCGACCCGGCTCTCACAACACGCCCGTGCCGGATGAAGGCCACGCGGTCACAGGTGACTTCCACTTCGCTGAGAAGGTGGGAGTTCAGGAAGATGGTGGTTCCCTCAGCGCGGGCGGCGCGAATCACATCGCGCACCAGCAGCCTCCCGAAGGGGTCAAGCCCGCTGGTTGGCTCGTCAAGGAAGACGAGTTCGGGGCGAGGCAGCATTGCCATCGCCAACCCAATCCGCTGGATCATGCCTTTGGAGAATGTGCTCAATCGGCGGGTAGCGGCATCCCGCAGATCAACGAGATCGATCATCTTGGGGATGCGTTCCGTGCGGTCAGACTTGCTCATGCCGTAAAGCTGTCCGTGCAGATCGAGAAACTCGTCAGCCCGCAGCCACTCGTGGAAGCGGAAGTGCTCCGGCAGAAAGCCCACACGCGCCCGCGCTTCGACGTGCCCAATCGGTTCGCCCAGTAGAAAGGCGCTCCCGGTGGTGGGACTCACCAGCCCCAGCAGCATCTTGACGGAGGTGGTCTTGCCTGCCCCGTTGGGGCCAAGATAGCCGAACACTTCGCCGCGCTTCACCTGAAGGGTCAGCCCTTCGACAGCGACTTTGGTCTCGTTGAAAACCTTGCGAAGGTCAAAGGTCTCGATGGCATGGGTTGATGAGGTCATTAGGGCACCCTTTCGGGGAGGTTTTACCACATCCCGGCGACACTGAAAACAGCGAGGCAGGTTTCGAGCCTGCCTCGCTGGAGGGTCGTGTGCTGCGGACTACTTGAGTGAGTTCGCCAGTTCGACGAGATCGCTATCAACCATGTTGGCGGTGGTCACGCCGAAGACGTAGCCGTTCTGCTGCCAAAGCAGGGCGCTGCTCGGCGGGTGTGCCTCATCGCTGACGCTACGTGCATCGAAGAGCAGTCCGGTCACGCCGTTGACCTGCACTTCTCGCACGGAGGCGAGATCACGTGGGACGGGGATGATGAAGGTGCTGGTCCAGTCGATGTTTTCGCTGAGGCGGGCGGTCTCTTGCGGCGACATGCCCATCAACTGAAGCATGGCGTTGCCAAGCTGCTGCAGGTCTACATCAGAAGGGCCATCGACCGTGGGGCTGGGCATCTGCATGATGGCAAAGGCAATCTCGCCAGAGGCATCGGTGAACGTTTGCGATACACCCGGCTTGGTGGTGAAGGTGAACGTCTCCCCGTCGATGTTATCAGGGAGCAGGCTGGGATCGAGGTCAAGCGCCGCAAATACCTGCCGCATTGACGCAACATCGGGCGTGAAGCTGGCTGTATTCCCGGAGATGACGAGGATCATTGACGGATCTTCGCCGTCGATGGTGCGCGGGGTGAAACCTGCCGCCGCCGCCGCTTCATCGAGTGTTTCGACGACTGTGCCACCGTTCTCCTCGCCGAAGATTTCCAGGCTGCCAAACGACATGTTCTCATCGATGGCATTAGCGATCTGATCCATGCGGCCCGGATCGATATCGACTACTACGAACTTCTCGACGCGGAACAGGCCGAGAAAATCGCTGGCGAAGGCGCGGACAGGTTCGAGGGCGAAGAGGCCGATCACGACGGCGAGCGCCGCGAAACCGAAGACCCATCGCTGCGTACGTTTGCTGGTTGTGAATCTTTCTAGCATGGTTTGTTCCTTCCTGTGTTGTATGGATTGGCGCATCTGCGCTAAGGCTCGATGCGCGTCTGAACGTTCGTGTTCGATGGGAGCCAGGGACGACAGGCGATCTTCGATGCTGGCTGCCATCTGGGTGATGGCGGTGATATGTTCCCGACAGCGATCACAGGCGGCGAGATGCGCTTCTGCCGCGTGGTGCGCTTCCGGCGAGAGTTCGTGATCGTGGTAGGCCATCCATAGTCCATCGCCGGGATGCCGCCCCGACCACGTGATCTGAGTCTTCATTCCCCCTCCTCCTGGTAACGCTTCGTAAACGCAGCCTGAGCGCGGGCCAGCAGTGTGCCGACTGATCCCTCTGCCACTTCGACGATCTCGGCGATCTCGCGGTAGCTGAAGCCGCTTTCCCGCAGAACGAGGAGTTTCGCGGCGCGTTCCGGGAGGCGGGCTAGGGTTCGCTGCACCCGGCGGCGAAGCTCACGCCGGGTGACTTCCTCCTCGGTGGCGGGGAGGGATCGTTCCCCGTCTGCGGCTGCTATCCGTTCGCGGCGTTCGCGCCGATATGCCGCGCGGAGGGCATTGTACCCGGTGTTCATGGCGACCCGGTACAGCCAGCCCGCGACGTTCTCCGCGTGGTGCAGGGGACGTTCGTAGAGACGCAAGAAGACCTCTTGCAGCAGGTCTTCGGCCTCGGCGCGGGTTCCCGTCAGGCGGAAGAGCACACCGTAGACCATATCGTAGTGGCGTTGAAACAGGGTGGTGAAGGAGGCTTCATCGCCCTGCTGGAAGCGATAGAGCAGCATCGCATCCGGGATCGCGGTTGTCACATCGCCCTCTCTGAGTTTCATGAAACTTCACCATCTAAACGCCGCCTGTACAAGATTTGTGACAGCACCTATAATCCTTGTACTCTATTTTCGTCTACTCTTTCATTGTGCAGGCGTATGGCTTCCGATTACTATCAGCTTCCAGCAGATCGCGGTGCTGATCTCGTTTCTCCCATACCTTGTGGTGATCGGTGGGCTGCTATGGCTGCTGCGGGAGATGATCGAGGTGAAGTTTGTGTAAGAGGCTTTCAGGCAAAAGGCGTTTCACCGCAGAAATGTGACCCTTCCTGAAACCCCCGTTCCTCCTCTGCGTAGTATGGAGTACGACCTACTACACAAGAGGGAGTTTTTCCATGACCACGGAAATTAGAAAGACCGACAAAGAGACGCTCGGCCCCATCGAGCGATGGCTGGAAGGTGTTGTCATCGTCCTGATGTGGGGGCTGTTCGGATTCTTCATGGCCCATCAGCGGCTGGATACAGGTTTCTTTACAGAGAAATTTGGCGAGTGGGAGAAGGTGGCTCTATACGCGCCAATCTTCATCGCGATGATGGCTCCGATTATGCAGGCCACCACCGGGCAGAAGAATCCGGGGCGTCTGTGGGACGTCGCGGGGAAGCTGTCGCTGGCGATAGGCTCGCTGTGGCTGCTGGCGGTGTTTCCGTTCGATTATGCGCATCTGGGCGATGTGCTTCCCGGCGGCACGCGGTTCGTGTTATCGTGGATCACGGATCTGCTCGCCCGGTTCATCCTGATCTTTCAGGTGATCACCGGGCCGATTGGAGCGATCAAGGAAACGTGGGACTACTTCCGCATCAGGGAGCGCGAATCAGAGGGAGAATACACGCGCAAGGCGGCATGACGTTTGGCGTGTGTAGAATCGTCAGGGCCAGCAATCGCTGGCCCTGTTTGTTTTGTGGTGTAGTTGGTCTAGCTCCCCAGCGAGAGGAGCGCCTGCTGCGCCATCTGGAAGATCGGCCCCGGCACGATACCGAGCGCCAGCGTGCCGACTGCTGTGAGGATCACCGCGGCGGTGAGGGCAGGCTGCACGGTGGCTTCGCCCGTGCCCTCGCGGAAGTACATCATGATGACCACGCGCAGATAGTAGAACGCGCTGACCACGCTCGTTACCACGCCCACGACGGCCAGCGCGACCATGAATGGATTGCTGGCGGCAGCGCGGATCGCAGCCTCGAACACGAAGAACTTCCCGACCAAGCCCGCCGAGGGTGGCATCCCGGTTAGGGAGAGCATGAACAGGGTCATCACCAGCGCGAGTATTGGATGGGACTTGGATAGACCCGCGAAGTTGTCGATCTCCGTGCCGGTACCGTCCGAGCGTTCGACTGCGAGAACGACGGCAAATGCGCCGAGGTTGGTGATGGTGTAGGTCAGGAGATAGAACACCGCTGCACTGACCGCGTACCGCGTCACAGCCGGATCCTGCGCGGCGGCGACGGCGATCAGGATGTAGCCCGCGTGGGCGATGCTGGAATAGGCCAGCATGCGTTTTATATCCGTCTGGGAGACGGCGACCACGTTGCCGAGGATCAGCGTCAGCATGGCGACGATGCCGATCACCCAGCCCCAGGTTGAGGCCACATCAGGGAAGGCGAGGATCAGCACCCGGATCAGGGCGGCGAAGCCCCCGGCTTTGGCCCCGACCGACATGAAGGCGGTGACAGGAGTCGGTGCGCCCTGATACACATCGGGCGTCCACATATGGAAGGGTACCGCCGCCACCTT
>JAHEME010000221.1 GCA_024643825.1 Chloroflexota bacterium
AGGCATGGTCGTGCATACGAAGTGTGAACTGACCACGACGTGACTCAATACCAAATCCATGAGGAGAGCCAAACAGGGTGTCTGTATGCCATTCAGCAGAGTAGTCGGCCATGTTGAATCGCACAAGATGATCTGCACTGCCAAAGAGGAACTGGGCGAGTGATCGGGCTAACTCCGTCTTCCCTACCCCCGTTGGGCCAATAAACAGAAATACCCCCATCGGACGATCTGGATTGTTCAACCGCGTCCGTAGCAAACTGAGTGTCTGAACCACAACATCGACCGCCTGCTCCTGCCCAAGCACACGGTCGCTGAAATACCTTCTGACTATCTGCTCGTCGTAAGGGGCATCCTCCGTGAGCAAGATTTGCGGTAGCCCTGTCTTCTCCCCAAACCGATCAATAATCGCTTGTTTAGAAACAATGCCATCTGCTTCAGCTTGCTCTGATTGAAGGGCTATTGCCTCTTCGATCAAGTCCAGCGCTTTTCCGGGAAGGCTCTCTGTGACAGAGAAGCGCCGAGTCAGATCGATAGCGGCCTGAATCGCTTCATGTGTAACTTCCGTATCCTGACTACACTTCAGGTCTGCGGCAGCGTGCTCTATGATCTCTTGCGCTAATTCGAGAGAAGGATTCGGAATGCGAATCTCTAGCAGTACGTGTTTGTACTCGCTGTATGCGTCGAGGAATGCCTGAACGGGCTGGGTACGTCCCTCCGCGAGTATACGATTGTTTGAGCTTTGAAGCTGCCCAAGAAGGAACTGCGCCATGTCATAGGGATCTTCAGCAGTAGCCCCAGCCATCAACGTTGTCGGCAGGGCATCAACACATAAGATTACATCCGGGCGCGAGCCCCACTGCTCCATGAGCTGCGCGAGCTTGTCATGCCAGTCTCTGACTCCAAATGCGCGCAGTATGCTGCGCGCATTGAGGCTCCAAAGCTCGCTATCTTTCAAGCCTTCCGGGCAGTTCCCATCGTGAATTCGTTTTGCCACGGCCTGAATTACCGAGGTCTTCCCAACTCTTGGGGCACCAGTGACCACAATCCGACCTTTGAGCGGCGAAGCCAAGGACGTGAGAATCTGCTCGATTTCCTGATTGCGCCCATAGATAATAGAAAGCTCTCCTGAAGCTGCCTTCGCGTTCAGATTTGTGGCGCATTGGTTGAGCAGATCATGCAGTGAGCCTGCTTCATCCCCATCACCTGGCACACTGGAGATTGGTGGAATTCCCATAGACTAGATTACAGGTCCTGTGACAGTATTGTCGCTTGTAGTTGCTTGCTCATCTATGCTTGTCACAATCTGGTTGCATTCATGCAATCTGCACAGACAATATCTCAGAGAGGAACTGCCCGGTATAGCTCTCCCGAACAGATGCAATCTCCTCTGGAGTTCCTTCTGCAATGATCTCCCCACCCCCATTGCCACCTTCCGGGCCGAGATCAATAAGATGGTCAGCTACTTTGATGATATCTGGATTGTGCTCGATGATTACGATGGTGTTGCCCTGATCGGCCAGAGCCTGAAGCACCTCTATGAGTTTGGCGACATCTGCCGCATGTAGGCCGACAGAAGGCTCATCGAGAACATAGAGCGTCTGCCCCGTGGCCCGCTTGGCAAGCTCTCGACTCAGCTTGATCCGCTGCGCCTCACCTCCGGAAAGAGTCGTCGCAGGCTGCCCTAATCGAATGTATCCCAACCCCACCGCTTCCAGAGTCTCCAACCGGGACATGATCGTGGGGAAGGCTTTGAACGTCTCTAATGCTTCGCTAACGGTAAGATCGAGCACGTCAGAAATCGTAAGGTTCTTGAACTTAACCTGGAGCGTCTCGCGATTATAGCGCTTTCCGTGGCACACATCGCAGGGGATGAAGATATCGGGCAAGAACTGCATCTCCACCTGGAGTACCCCCTGCCCCTGGCAGGCTTCGCAGCGCCCACCCTTGACGTTAAAGCTGTAGCGTCCGGGGCCGTAGCCTCGCACCTTGCTTTCTGATAGTTCCGCAAACAGCGCGCGGATCGGATCGAACATCTTGGTGTAGGTAGATGGGTTGCTGCGCGGCGTTCGCCCAATTGGAGATTGATCAATATTGATGATCTTATCGATGAATTCTATGCCCTCAATACTCTTATGCTCCCCAGCACGTTCCCGACTTCCGTGTAGAATCTGCGCCAGACGCTTATAAAGGACCTCGATCAACAGGGTGCTCTTGCCGCTACCAGATACGCCCGTAATGCAGGTCAACTTGCCCAGCGGGATGCGCACATCAACGGCTTTCAGATTGTTTTCATTGGCCCCATGAATGACCAATTGCTGTCCATTTCCGGGCCGTCGCGTGACAGGAACCGGAATTGCCATACGCCCCGATAGATAAGCACCTGTAATTGATTTAGCGTTATCAAGTATGTCGGCTACTGTCCCCTCAGCGATTACTTCCCCACCATGCTCGCCTGCGCCTGGGCCAAGATCGATCACCCAGTCTGCGTGGCGTATAGTATCTTCGTCGTGTTCCACAACAAGCAATGTATTGCCTAGATCGCGCATTCCTTCCAGCGTATGTATCAGGCGTTGATTATCCCGCTGGTGAAGGCCGATACTTGGCTCATCAAGGACGTACAAGACCCCCATGAGGCGCGATCCGATCTGGGTGGCAAGACGGATACGCTGCGCCTCGCCGCCGGAGAGCGTGCCCGCCGTTCGCGACAGGGTGAGATAGTCTAATCCTACATTGACCATAAATTGAAGGCGAGATTTGATCTCCTTGAGAATCTGATCTCCGATCATCAAATCTCTTTCCGAAAGTACAGGAGTTGCACCATCGTGACCCTGTAAAAGCGCGATCCATCCAAGAAGTTGGTTGACAGGCATCGTACTTACTTCATGAATCCCCACCCCGGCAACCGTGACGGCGCGAGCCTCTGGTCGTAATCGTTGACCGAGACACGTATCGCAGGGAAGTTCGGTCATCACCTCTTCAATGCTGGAACGGATGCTTTCCGACGTAGTTTCCTGATAGCGTCTTTCAAGATTTCCAATCACCCCGCCAAACCGTGTCTTGTATTCCCGAACCGCCCCGTCCCGATTGCGATAACGAATTGGAACTCGGCGCTCTCCGGTTCCGTACAGAAGAAGCCGTTGGTGCTCTGTAGAAAGCTCTCGCCAGGGAACATCCAGAGAGATTGCGGCTTCCTCCGCGACTGCCGCAACCAACTGACGATAAAAGCCATCCTTCTCCCAGCCACGCCATCCGTTGGCATCAAAGGGGCCATCTTCGAGAGAAATCTCAGGGTTAGGCACTACGAGGTTCGGATCGATCTCAAGTTTCACACCCAGGCCCTGACACACTTCACAGGCTCCATGAGGACTATTGAATGAGAAACTACGTGGTTCGATCTCTGGCAAGCTGATCATGCAGTGAGGGCACGCGAGATGTTCTGAGAACAAAATATCTTCATTCGTCTCTGATAGGTTGATGATCGCGACGCCATCTCCGATGTCCAGCGCAGTTTCGATGCTATCGGAAAGACGCGCGCGCTCCGCATCTGTATCTGGAGTACTGCCATTGTTCGATTGATGAATCACCAAGCGGTCAACGACAACCTCAATGGTGTGCATTTCGTACCGAGCAAGTTCGATGTCTTCTGCGATATCGCGTACTTCGCCATCCACCCGCGCGCGTACAAATCCTGATTTCCGAATGTCCTCTACCACGCGTTGATGATGACCCTTTCGATCTTTGATGATTGGAGCCAGAATCTGGAGTCTTGTGCCATCTGCTAGTTTCTCAATCGTATCCACAATCTGATCTGCGCTCTGGCGAGAGACTTCGCGGCCACAATTTGGGCAATGGGGCACACCTACGCGTGCAAATAGGAGCCGCAGATAATCATAAATCTCGGTGACTGTCCCTACGGTGGAACGTGGATTTCGGCTTACCCCTTTTTGGTCGATGGAGATGGCCGGGCTTAAGCCTTCAATTTGATCGACGTCAGGCTTTTCAAGACGCCCCAGAAACTGACGTGCATACGCTGACAGAGACTCTACATACCGCCGCTGGCCTTCAGCAAAGATGGTATCGAATGCCAAAGAAGACTTTCCCGATCCAGAGAGACCCGTAATCACAACAAGTTTGTCGCGCGGAATCTCAACATTTATGTTCTTTAGATTGTGTTCCCGTGCACCACGTACGATGATTTGATCCTGGCTCATGAGGTACCTTTGTTTGTCGAAGAATCGGGATTCCAGTAAA
This sequence comes from Chloroflexota bacterium, assembly GCA_024643825.1. Lineage (GTDB taxonomy): Bacteria > Chloroflexota > Anaerolineae > Aggregatilineales > UBA3940 > JAHEME01. The sequence continues at coordinate 4,252 of JAHEME010000221.1, forward strand.
CCAAAACGACTATGAAAAAAAGACAGCATGCGAACACTTATTCTATCTCGCGGATGGGTTGACATCAACCATATTTTCCTGCTTCTTGAGAAGCCAAGTGGGATTGAAGTAACTTCTATAGGCTGATACAGTTACCTCATGTAATCAATCGACTTAGCGAATGGCACTATGACCTATCCACAGCTTTCAGTTCATTCAGATATCGCGAAACAGGGACAAATTCTGGATCGCCGTCGATATCAGCGTGTGCTTATCTTCTTCGCAGGTTTGACCGCGAATATCATCTGGTGGGAAGTCATCGCACGAAGAGTTCTCGGAAAACGGGCAGCAAGCAGCGGGCGGGATAAACGACTGCGAAGCTATGCACGCGGATTCCGAAAACTCGCCATCCAGATGGGCGGAGTCATGATTAAGCTTGGTCAGTTTGTCAGTGCCCGGATCGATGTGATGCCCCCGGCCATTATTGCAGAGCTTACCGACCTCCAAGATGAAGTACCACCAGAGACATTGGGGACTATGCTGCCGGTATTACAAAGTACCCTGGGAGGCGATCCTGATCAGGTCTTCGCTGCTTTTGATTCGACAGCGCAGGCCGCTGCCTCACTTGGACAGGTGTACCGCGTGACCTTGCAGGACGGAAGACGCGCCATGATGAAAGTGCAGCGCCCCAATATTGAAAGGAGCGTAGCCACCGATTTAGCCGCACTTCAGCAGGTTGCACGGTGGACCATGCGGTGGTCGGTTATTCGCAAGCGAGCCGATGTTCCGGCCCTGATCGATGAGTTTGCAGCCACCCTCTGGCAGGAACTTGACTATGTAGCAGAAGGTCAAAATGCGAGGCGTTTTCAGGAAGTGTTCCGGAATGACATCCGCGTCTATATTCCGGATGTTTACGATGAGTTCTCATCTGAGCATATCATCACACTCGAGGATGTATCCTGCATCAAGATCACGGATCATGCTGCCATTGATGCCGCTGGTATTGACCGAGAGGTGGCGGCTAGGCGATTGCTTGACCTCTACCTACACATGATATTCGACCAAGGATTCTTCCACGCAGACCCACATCCCGGCAACCTATTCCTCTATCCAATTCCTCCTGAAGATATCGGGCGTATGTATAGGGGAGGCATTCCCCATAAGGGAGTTCCCTTCTACCTTGTTTTTGTGGATTTCGGCATGGTTGGACGAATCACGGAAGAAATGAAAGCAAGCCTGCGCGAGCTTCTCATCGCCGTGGCTACGCGTGATTCAAAGCGGATTATGAATTCGTACAAGATGCTTGGGATGCTGCTGCCATCGGCAGATTTGACGCGGATCGAGCAAGCTGAGGAGGAAGTTCTCGCGATGGTCTGGGGGCGGACTGTTCCCGATCTGGCACAGATGCCTCGCTCTGAAATGCATCAGTTCGCCGCCAAATACCGCGATCTTCTATATGAGATGCCCTTCCAAATACCACAGGACTTCATTTATCTGGCAAGAGCCGTAGGGATGCTTTCTGGAATGTGTACAAGTCTTGATCCAAATTTCAACCCATGG
>JAHEME010000222.1:0-2612 GCA_024643825.1 Chloroflexota bacterium
GCTGGATGATACTTTCCATGAGGCACTCAGGAAACGGTTCACTGAACAGGCGCAGAAGCTGGGGTGCAGCATCCACGTTGCGAAATCCCAAGAACAGGCGCTTACCATCCTGTTAGAGTTGATCGGATCAGATCCATCGATCCTGAGCTGGTCCCTCGACGCGATTCCTCTGGCTGGCCTGGACGATGTACTCATAACACATGGCATTGAGGTTGCCCCCCCGCGAGATGCCTTAGTACGAATTGGCATCACAGGGGTTGATGCCGCTCTGGCCGCAACAGGCAGTCTGGTTCTGAGTGCAGCCGCGGGTAAGCATCGAGTCACATCGTTACTGCCGCCAGTTCATATCGCTGTCGTGCAGATGGATCAGATCGTTGCCGATTTGGAGACCTGGGTCGCGAGGCAACGTGCACTGAGAATCGACGGTTTCCGTGCGCTCTCTAGCATCATGATCATCAGCGGCCCAAGCCGTACTGCCGATATCGCCATGCAGCTTGTCATGGGAATGCATGGGCCAAGAGAGTTGATAGTTCTCTTATTAGAGTAGCTGCAAATCGGTCGTTGGTTAGCTTCAGAGTTCAGCCAGGCAGGTCCTCTTTTGCAGTCAGTGGATAGTGAGGCTAGGCATCAAGAAGCCAAACTTTTTCATTCCTGCCCCCAGTCAGCAACAATAGGCCATCTCTTCGATGCCTACAATTGGCGTAGCACCGATGGCCTCTCATGGCAGTTCGCTCTCAGGAAAAACAGCGCCGCCTTTATTGCCTTCATCGACTACCTGATGAGCCTTTGCTATCCCATCCAGAAAGTTATTCTGGTCACCTACAATGCCAGCCAGCTATCACAAACAAGATTCTGCTGACCCAGACCGCTTCGCTTTTCTGAAAGACTTTCCGTCAATTGCTTACATGCAAGATGACTCATGCCTCTTTTCTAATACGTGATTTCCCTGATGGACAGACCCGTCAGCCAGGTTTATGATGCATGAGAATGATGGGCTGTTAAGCCGCGTAGGGTCGGGGCCACAGCAATCCGGCTAATACGAACTCTGGATGAAAATGCTAGGGTGAGGATCTGCCGTGAGATTGTGAAATTCCTGGTGACCAAACCAGGAATTGAAAACATTGGTCAGGCAACCAATATCAAGGAAGCAATTCTGCTGATCAGAGTCCTTCAACCAGACTGAGGTCCATGGATAGTGACCAATGGGTGAGAGGCAATGCATTGCCTCAAGGAAGAATCACCTGAGATCATCGTCAATAAGGTAAGTACATTTGACCTAAAGGGGTACTAAAGCACTCGCAGCCGCAACTGAAGAATTGCTACCATGCCTGAAGGGTTGGTAAGGAAGATTATGAGAGAAGAGAGCACATATAATCGTACGCTGACACTCGCAGCGTTGGCGGCAGGTGCCTTGTCCACCATGCTGGGTCTTGTGGTACTTGTGGGATGGTATACACACAATGAGACACTTATCCAGGTACAGCCAGCATTTGCTCCAATGCAGTACAACGCGGCCCTGGGTTTCCTTCTCAGCGGGATAGGGCTGTTTTCGACTGTTTTCGGCAAGAAGCGGTTGGCGATGGCGCTCGGTGGGATCATTGCTGCCCTTGGCATTCTAACGCTGATTCAGTATGCCTTCGGGGTAAATCTCGGCATCGACCAATTCTTCATGGAGCACTATATATCCGTCGAGACCTCCACCCCCGGGCGAATGGCACCCAACACGGCACTCTCTTTTGGTTTGACCGGAACCGCTTTACTGAGCCTGGGCGCTTTCCCGCGCTTGAGGAAGCGTCCTCTGATCTTAGGTCTCCTGGGTTCGATGATCTTCGCTCTGGGAGCAGTTGCTTTCTATGGCTACCTGAGTGGTGTGGACACGGCTTATGGTTGGGGACATCTGACTCGCATGGCTGTCCATACAGCGTTCGGTTTCGCACTGCTCGGCGTAGGATTTCTGGCGCTGGCTTGGCGCGAGGGGAAGAAAGGGAATGCGGTGCCACGCTGGATTCCGATTTTTGTCTTCGTTGCCGGGGCCACTGCGAGTCTGCTGGTGTGGCAGGCGCTGGTGGCGCAGGACCGCACCGTGATGTCGCTACGGGTTGACCTGGAAGCTGGGAGAACCGCTGCTACAATCGAAGATCAGATGAAGGAGCGAATACTGGCACTGATGCATGTAGCTGGAAATTGGGAAGTGCGGGGCGGCACTCCTCAGAAGGAGTGGGAATCCGACGTGGCAACCCATATAGAGTACCAGCCTGGTTACCAGGCCATCGAGTGGGTAGATCCGTCTTTTCACGTCCGCTGGATCGTGCCGGTGGAGGGTAATGAAACCGCACTGGATCTGGATCTAGCCTTCGAAGATCGCCGCCGAATAGCTTTGGAGGAAGTCCGTGACCGAAGAGAGGCTACCGTCACACGTCCCATCGATCTGGTACAGGGTGGTAAAGGTTTCCTGATTTATGTACCAATCTTTATCGAAGAGAATTTTGATGGATTCATCCTCGGCGTTTACCAGAATCAGGCATTATTTGAGGCTATCCTGGGCGAGGATGTCGCCAACGGATACTCAATAATCATCTACGATGGCGACGAGGAGATTTATACACGTGGGG
>JAHEME010000222.1:2622-5782 GCA_024643825.1 Chloroflexota bacterium
CAGCGTAAAGAAGAATGGGCCAGCGAAACAGACATCACATTTCCAGGGGTGACCTGGCGTATGCTGATCTGGCCAGAGCCGGAACTGCTGGTCAGCCAGCGCTCTACGCTGTCCACAATCGTCTTAATTGCAGGTCTTTTAGTTACTTTATTGTTCGCCCTGTCCATCTATCAATCACAAATAGCGCACAGCCGGGCAGAGAGGATTGCCTGGGCTCAGCAGCGGGTGACGGAAGCTCACGACTTCAACCAGGCGATTCTTGAGACGGCCCCTGTGGGCATTATCACCTACGATGCCATATCGGGTCAATGCATTTCAACCAACATGGCGGCTGGTGACATTATTGGCGCTACCCAGGTTCAGGTGCTTCAGCAGAATTTCCGACAAATTTCATCATGGCAGAAGTCTGGCATGATAGCGGCGGCTGAGAACGCGCTGGAGACTGGAACCAGTCAAAACCTGGAAGTCAATATCACAACGACATTTAGTAAGGAAATCTGGATCGGCTGCTTTTTCACGCCATTCGCCATCGAAAATGACCCCCGACTGCTATTGATATTCTCGGATATTACAGACCGAATTAAGCTCGAAATAGAACTTCGAGAACATCGGGATCGCCTTGAAGAACTGGTGCAGGAACGCACCACCCAACTGAGCGAGGCCAACCTCAGTTTGCAAGCCGCGAACGCCCAGCAGAAACGTGTGGAGAAACAACTGGTTTTAGCAAACAGAAGGCTTGTGGATGCAGAACGGATTGCCCATATGGGAAGCTGGGAGGATGACATCGCAACTGGGGAGTCATCCTGGTCAGACGAGTTCTTTCAAATCTGCGGGCTGGAGCCTGGATCACTCCAGCCCACCACCGAAGCACGGATGCAGTTGATCCACCCGGACGATAGGCAGGCCGCACGGGAAGCTGTACAGAATGCCATTGAGGGAGGTACCTCATACGCTTGGGAAGAACGCATCGTCCGTCCTGGCGGAGAAGTGCGCATTGTATTGGCACAGGCCGAAGTGCTGCACGATGAGAAGGGCCAGCCCGTGCGCATGGTAGGAGCGTTCCTCGACATAACCGAGCGCAAGCAGGCTGAGGACGAAATTCGTCGCTACCAGGCCATTGTTCAAACTGCGTCTGACGCTGTAGTCACGGTCGATGAAAATCACAACGTCGTGCTGTTTAACCCGGCGGCTGAAGCGTTGTTTGGTGTTTCCACACAGGAGGCAATTGGTGCGCCCCTGAGCCGATTTTTGCCCGGGAGATTCCAGGACGCCCACGGCCATCACCTCCGCCGCTTTGCGGAGATGGGCGAGACTACCCGGTCAATGGGTCAGAGGACAGAACTCATCGCCGTGAAAGCTAACGGCGATGAGTTCCCCATTGAGGCCAACATCTCGCGGGTTAATGTCAGCGGAGGGCGGTACTTCACTGCGATTCTACGTGACATCACCGAGCGCAAGCGGGCAGAATCTCAGATCCAGAACTATGCGGTGTCGCTTGCCAGCAGCAATGTCGAATTGCAGCAGTTTGCTTACGTCGCCTCCCACGACCTTCAGGAGCCGCTGCGTGTCGTGACCAACTACCTCCAGCTTCTGGAGCGACGGTATCAAGGACAACTGGATGAAGAGGCCGAGAAGTTCATCAGCCGTGCGGTCGAAGCGTCTACCCGCATGAAACGGTTGATCAACGACTTGCTGGCCTATTCGCGTGTCACCTCGCGCGGCGACCAATTCAAGTCAATTGTTCTTGCTGAAGTCTTGGATGAAGTCCTTGAGAATCTCGCCATCGCCATCGAAGAGAACTCCGCCACGATCACGCACGACCCCCTGCCAGAAATCACTGCCGACGTCGGGCAGATGGCCCAACTGCTGCAAAATCTGATCGGCAATGCCATCAAGTTCCACGGTCAGCAGCCGCCGGAAATTCACATCGGAGCGCAACGTGAGAACGGTGCATGGCACTTCTCTGTGCGAGACAATGGCATTGGCATTGAATCTGAGTACAATGAAAGAATCTTTGGTATTTTCCAGCGACTGCATACCCGGAGGGAATACGAAGGAACCGGCATCGGGCTGGCTGTCTGCAAGAAAATTGTGGAACGGCATGGAGGGCGCATCTGGATGGAGTCGCAATCCGGAAAAGGTACCACATTTCATTTCACAATCAGGGTAGGAGAAGAACATCAAGCATACACAGGAATACAACTGCAATGACAGAAATTAATATCTTGATGATGGAGGACAGCCCTGATGATCTGGACCTGACCATTGAGGCTCTCAAAGATGCCAAGGTCCGCAACACCTTGCATCATGTGGAAGACGGGGTCAAAGGTCTCCAATTTCTTCGCCGCGAAGGGGAGTATGCGGATGCGCCTCGCCCCGATGTTATCCTTCTCGATTTGAACATGCCTAGAAAAAACGGGCGAGAGGTACTGGCTGAAATCAAAGCCGATGCAAATCTGAGAACGATCCCGGTGGTCATTCTGACGACCTCAGAGACCGACGAGGATATTCTGGCCGCTTACAATCTGAATGCCAATGCTTACGTCACCAAGCCAGTTGATTTTGAACAGTTCATCAAGGTGGTGAGGAGCATTGAAGACTTCTGGTTCACGGTAGTCAGGCTCCCAGGAAAGTAGTAGCCACACCGACAAACAGAGTGAATAGGGGAGCATAAACCTATGGGGCAAAGGCAGGAACGCACAGTGGGCACACAAACTGTCAACGTTCTGCTGTTAGAAGATAATCCTGACGACAGTGATCTGATCCTCGAGTTCTTGTCCGAACAGAAACAAATTCATTTCAAGATGAACGTGGTTGACAGGCTGTCGGCGGCTTTGGAGCAGATTGCGGCTGGTGGATTTGACATCATCCTGTCAGACCTCGGCTTGCCGGATAGCCAGGGGCTGGCGACGCTGGACAACCTCCTGGCGGCGGCCCCCGCTGTGCCTGTTGTGGTGCTGACAGGCCTGGACGACGAAGAGACTGGTCTCGAAGCCGTTCGGAGGGGCGCGCAGGATTTCCTGAACAAAGGCGAGATCAACGGCAGCCTCCTGGCGCGCTTGATAGGCTATGCCATCCAGCGCAAGCAGTCCGAAGAGGAGTTGCGACGGCATCGCGATCAGCTTGAGGAAATGGTTGCAGAGCGGACCGATGAACTGGA
>JAHEME010000223.1 GCA_024643825.1 Chloroflexota bacterium
CAGGAACACCACATCGATCTTCTGCCCCAGCATCGGCTTACCGGGTTGCAGACCCATATAAGTGAGCGCCCGTTCCATCGTCATACGCTCAACCGTGTCGCTAATCCCGGAGGGATCAGGAACAACCCCCGTGATCGGAATCGCCATGGAGGGGTTCGTTCCATACGTGATCATCGGCTCCAGGTCGCAAGCATCCATCACCACCGAAGCGTCAAACTCTGCGCCGCCATCGGTAGGAAGCGTTTCCCAGTACTCAACTGCCTCTTCCCACGCCTCCCCTTTGGGTGCAAATTCGCGCTGCGCCAGGTACTCGAAAGTCATCCGGTCGGGTGCGATCATCCCGGCCCGTGCCCCGGCTTCAATCGACATGTTGCAGATCGTCATCCGCGAGGACATTAGCAGCCGCTGAATCGCCTCGCCCCGATACTCGAACACATACCCATTCCCGCCGCTTGTGCCAATCTTTGCGATCAGGGCGAGGATGATGTCCTTTGCCGAAACCCCGGAGGTCAGCCGCCCATCGACGCGCACTTCAAACGTCTTCGGCTTCTGTTGCAGCAGCGATTGTGTCGCCAACACATGCTCCACCTCGCTGGTTCCGATCCCGAATGCCAGCGCGCCGAACGCGCCGTGCGTGGCTGTGTGGCTGTCACCGCATACGATAGTCATCCCCGGCTGGGTGAGTCCTAATTCTGGACCAATGACGTGAACAATCCCGCGCTTCTCCGATCCCGCCTCATACAGCGGAATGCCGAATTCCTCGCAGTTCGCCCGCAGCGTATCCAGTTGTTTTGCCGCCATCACATCGCTGACCGTGAACATCCCATCCCCGTTCAACGGAGTCGTTGGCGTGGAGTGATCCATCGTCGCTACCGTGCGTTCCGGCCTGCGGACTCGCAGCCCTCGCTGCCGCAGCCCGGAGAATGCCTGCGGCGAAGTCACTTCATGCACCAGGTGCAGATCGATGTACAGCACAGCAGGCGAATCAGGTTCCTGCGCTACCACATGCCGATCCCAGACTTTTTCAAATAAGGTGCGGGGCGTGGCCCCATTCGATTTCTTAGTCAAATCAATACTCTCTTCCATAAGACTCAGGCTTGGTTAAGAACCGACAGTTGCGGGTACAGTCTCCAATACGGGCTGGGATAGGTCATACGCCACCAACAGCTTATTTAACGCAGCCAGATACGCGCGTGCGCTGGCGACGATGATGTCCGTATCAGCCGCATGACCGCCGAACGTGCGCTTCATAGCGACTTCACTATGGGGGTTCAGTACAGGCTCTTCCCCCTCATATTCAATCCGCACACTCACTTCGCCGAGTGCGTCCGTCCCTTCCGTCACCGCATTCACGGCGAATTCCACCAGTTTGACGGGTACGCCGATCAGGTAGTTGATCGCCGTGTAGCAGGCATCGACCGGGCCGGGACCGATAGCCGCGTGCATCTGGATCGTCCCATCCGGCCCTGCGAGGCGTACGCTGGCGGTGGGCATTCCCATCGTTCCGCAGGCCACTTGCAGACCATCCAGCGAAAATACTTCCGGCACATGAGTCAGTTCATCGGCCATCAACGCTTCCAGATCGGCGTTTGTGATCACCTTCTTCCGGTCCGCCAGTTCCTTGAATCGGTCAAACAGTCGCACGATATCCTCGTCGCTCAACGTGTATCCCAACTCAGAGAGCCGCGCGCGCAGCGCATGCCGCCCGGAATGCTTGCCCAGTACCAGTTCGGTCTGTCCCGCACCGACGGTTTCCGGGCGCATGATCTCGTACGTCATGTGATTCTTCAGCATCCCGTCCTGATGAATCCCTGCCTCATGGGCGAAGGCGTTAGCCCCGACAATCGCCTTGTTCGGCTGAACGGGGATGCCCGTATAGCTGCTCACCATGCGGCTGGCTCGTGTGATCTGTGTGGTGTCGATCCCCGTCGTCAGTCCGAACAGCGGTCGCCGTGTGTGCAGGGTCATCACTACCTCTTCCAGTGACGTATTCCCCGCTCGTTCGCCGATCCCGTTCACCGTGACTTCCGCCTGCCGCGCGCCTGCTCGCAAACCCGCCAGCGTGTTGGCCGTCGCCATCCCCAGATCATCGTGGCAGTGAACGGAGACGATCACGTTTTCGATGCCCGGTGTGTGCTCGATGATCCCGGCAATCAGCGCTCCGTATTCTTCCGGCGTGGTATACCCCACCGTGTCCGGGATGTTGAGTGTCGTCGCTCCTGCCTTGATCGCCTCGCCCAGCACCAGATACAGGAACTGCGGATCGCTGCGTCCCGCATCTTCTGGGCTGAACTCCACATCGTCGCACAGGGCACGCGCATAACTCACCATCGCTGCCACCCGATCCACCACTTCCTCCGGGTCCATCCGAAGTTTGTGCTTCATGTGAATCTCGGAAGTCGCCAGGAACGTGTGGATGCGCGGGCGTGCTGCCGTACGCACCGCTTCCCATGCGGCGTCGATGTCCTTGTCGTTGGCGCGTGCCAGTCCGCAGATCATCGGGGGCGGGTGGCTTCCATTCGCCGCTCCCACCTCATCCGCGATCCGCCGCACCGCCTGAAAGTCATCCGGCGATGCGATGGGAAACCCTGCCTCGATGATGTCCACACCCAGCCGCGCCAGCATCCGCGCCACTTCCAGCTTTTCATCCGATGTCATCGTTGCGCCCGGTGATTGCTCGCCATCGCGCAGCGTGGTGTCGAAAATCCGAACCCTATCGTTGTTTGCTGCCATATGCGTGACTCTTTCTTAGTATCTACGCAGTTGAATGCGGATGTAGGGGCGAAAGGCCTTTCGCCCATTGCGAATCAACACACGATTGCGTAAATTCTATTTCTTAGTCCCCGGCCTTAATCGTGATCGGATCGAGGAAGGGCATCATTTCCCGCAGATTCGCCCCGACCTCTTCGATCATGTGCGACTGTTCGCGCTTGCGCACTTCATTGAACCACGGTCGCCCGTTCTGGTTCTCCTCGATCCACTTGCGAGCGTACGTCCCATCCTGAATCTCGGTCAGAATGTTCTGCATCTCGCCAACCGTCTCTTCGGTCACGATGCGCGGCCCGGCGGTGTAATCGCCATGTTCCGCCGTGTCACTCACCGAATAGCGCATATAGTTCAGCCCGCCCCGATACATCAAATCCACGATCAGTTTGAGTTCGTGCATACACTCGAAGTACGCGATCTCTGGTTGATACCCGGCCTTGACCAGCGTTTCGAAGGCGGCCTTCACCAGTGCGCTGACCCCTCCGCACAGCACCGATTGTTCCCCAAAGAGGTCGGTTTCCGTTTCCTCGGCGAAGGTGGTCAACAGCACGCCCGCGCGCCCGGCTCCGATGCCGCTGGCATACGAGAGTGCCTGTGCTTGCGCGTTCCCACTGGCATCCTGATGAACCGCCACCAGCGCCGGGACACCACCGCCTTCCGTGTATGTTTCCCGCACGCGGTGGCCCGGCCCCTTGGGCGCGACCATGCTGACATCAACATCAGCCGGAGGCGTGATCGTCTCAAATCGGATGTTGAACCCGTGGGCGAACATCAGCGTCTTCCCCGCTGTGAGGTGCGGCGCGATCTCTGCGTCATAGATCGCAGGTGCGGACGTATCCGGCACGAGCATCATGATCACGTCTGCCCATTCCGCCGCTTCTGCCGGAGTGGACACCGTCAGCCCGTCGGCCTCGGCTTTCGCCCAACTCTTGCTGCCTTCTCGCAGACCCACCCGCACCTCGACTCCACTGTCGCGCAGGTTGAGCGAGTGTGCGTGTCCCTGCGATCCATACCCGATCACTGCTGTCTTCTTTCCACGAATCAGGGAGAGATCAGCATCCTTATCATAAAAAATCGTTGCCATGTTCTGAAGTTCCTTTGGCCTAACTCGAATAAAATGTTCTGATCGTAACTCTGTGTTAGTCCCCTGCCATCGCCGCTGCCACTGATTCTTCCGGGACGAGCGCCTGTACAAACTCCGGGCTGATGGCGGGTGTATGTGGCCCGCGCCCCATCGCCACGATCCCCGTACGCACCATCTCGATAATTCCATACGGGCGCAGCAAATCTACCAGCCCATCGATCTTCTCTTCCGTGCCCGTGATCTCCACGATCACCGCATCCTGATTCATATCGACCACCCGTCCCCGGAAGACATCTACTACTTGTAGAACCAACGGGCGCTTCTTCTCATCCGCCTGCACCTTGATCAGCGCCAGATCGCGCACAACCGCCGGGCGTTCGGTGATATTCTCCACCCGCAGCACATTGACCAGTTTGTACAGGTTGGCCTCAATGCGATCCGCCATATAGCTGTCTGCTTCGACGACAAACGTCATCCGCGAGACGCCGTCCATCTCGGTATGTCCCACCGTCAGCGACTCGATGTTGAAGTTCCGCCGCCGGAACAGCGAGGCCACCCGATTCAGCACTCCCGGTTTATCTTCCACGTACACGACAAATGTGTGTTGCATAACTGATTCCTCGCTTCTGTAAGCATTCCCTGGATGAGCCGTAGGCTCACAGGGGTTACATATCCTGCGCGGTTTCGACAATCGGGCTGGGCCGCCGAATCATGTTATCCAGATCGGCCCCGGCGGGAACCATCGGATACACCGTGTCTTCCTGCTCCACCCGGAAGTCGATCACCACCGTGCCTTCTGTCTCGCGTGCTTGCCGCACCGTCTCTTCGATGTCCGCTCGCTTCTCGCACCGCAGCCCGACCAGTCCATGCGCGTCCGCCAGCTTCACAAAATCCGGGCTGCGCATCGGTGTGGCGCAGTAGCGCCGGTCATAGAAGAACTCCTGCCACTGTCGCACCATCCCCAGATAGCCATTGTTGATGATCGCCACATTGATCTTGATGCCCTCTTGAGCGCAGGTGGTCAGTTCCGCCGCCGTCATCTGAAAACCACCATCCCCGGCGATCACCCACACTTCCGACTCCGGCTTGGCGAACTTTGCGCCGATAGCCGCAGGCAGCGCGAAGCCCATCGTGCCTAATCCGCCAGAAGTCAGCAGGCTGCGTGGCGTTTCATGGTGGTAATACTGAGCTTCCCACATCTGATGCTGTCCCACATCCGTCACAACCAGCGCATTGCCGTCGGTTAGATTCCACAGATCGTTGATCACATGTGCTGCGTACAGATGCTCGCTGTCCGGCAGATGCTGAATATCCCGAACGGCGCTGTCTCCTCGCAGTTCGTCGATCACGGCCACCCACTCGGTGCATGTCCGGGGTTCGATCAGCGGTAGCAGTTCGTCTAGCGTCTCCCGCAGATCGCCCACGATCCCCACATCAACGCGCACGTTCTTATTGATCTCCGAGGGGTCAATATCGATGTGAATCTTCTTCGCATTGGGTGCGTAGGTTCTGAGGTTGCCCGTCACCCGGTCGTCGAAGCGCATCCCGAATGCCAGCAGCAGGTCGGCTTCCTGAATCGCCGTGTTGACCCATGCTTCGCCGTGCATGCCCATCATGCCCATGTTCAGTGGGTGACTTGCGGGGAATCCCCCGATCCCCAGCAGCGTCATCGCCACCGGGATGTTCGTCTTCTGCACGAACTCCATAAACAGCCCTTCCGCCCCGGACATCGTGATCCCATGCCCGCCCAGAATCAAGGGACGTTTGGCATCGTTGATCATCTGAATGGCTTGCTCGAAGGCTTCCGGAAGGGCGCGTAGATCAGGCCGATAGCCGGGCAGCCGCACCGGAGTATCCGTCCACTGCCAGTCAGTCGCCTGCTGTTGAGCATCTTTGGTGATGTCCACCAGCACCGG
>JAHEME010000224.1:0-1067 GCA_024643825.1 Chloroflexota bacterium
GCCGCCCAAGTCGTCCTGCGTGCCCAGCGTGATCTCTATCATGTGATGGCGGAACTCGCCGCCACCCCCGAAGCCGCCTCCCAGTTCCGCAAAATCGACGCGGAGTCAGTGGCATGGCTGGAAGAGCAAACCGATCACTACACCGCGCTGATCGTCCTCCCGCGCGAGTTCGTCGTCAGCGGCGATAGCCTCCCCGGAGCCGCGTTGGAGATGGCCCGCACCATTACCCGCCGCGCCGAACGCCGCGTCGTCCGCCTGATGGACGAGGACGTAGTTGAGAATCCGCACCTCGTCCGCTACCTGAACCGCCTGTCCTCATTGGAGTTCGTGTTAGCGCGCTACGAAGATGCCCTCAGTGGGACCTCCGCTACCACGCTGGCGAAGGATGGGGAAGGATAGTTGGAGGTCACTGAACAACGATGCCACTCTATAAAGTTCAATCGTTAAACACAGAGAGACATGGTCATGTCATTAGGTATCGCTTCGCTGTCGAGGATCAAAGAAAAAGCCCTGAGTTTGTTTGGCTTAATGTGGATATAACTGATTGGCTTACGCGGATGCTTGAACTGGAAGTCACTACCGAGCAGTTTCAATTAGCTGCGACGGCAGTTGAATATCATTTGAGAGGTAAAGTCCCTGCCGAGTGCTATCGTTCAGACATAGACATTACCACAATCATTGTTTCTACTGACTGGTTTCCAGAAGATGATGATGGAAACCCAATTCTTATGGAGTACTTCCAGGAATTTGAGGTGATTGTCTTGCACGATCCTCAGGGTCAATTTGACGAGGGTGACTACAATCTGCTCCCGCATCAAGAGGAGTTATTGAGACATCTCGCTAATGTATATCGAGAGGGAAACGGCAAGTATCCCCCGTCTTTCAGGGTAATAAGCGATAGGGGCAGAGGAACGATTAAATGGGAGGGTCAACCCACTATTGCTTATGATGAATCAACATTGCTAGACGATCTTCAGCAATTAGCCTCTGAGGGCTTACTTGATCTTAATCCAAACACGCAATCATATAGAATCACTAGAAAGTCTCTCGTTGTTGTCGCAGAGAAC
>JAHEME010000224.1:1077-5756 GCA_024643825.1 Chloroflexota bacterium
GTCCTGCACGGCGCATCCCAAACAATTTCTACGACACCGAACCTAGATTTATCCTTTATCAAGGATACGAGTCTTCGCACGCTCATTGAGCGTGACTATGCTGAACTACGGCGAGTAATTAGCGTAGACGCACACAAATCAATGATTGTGCTATCTGGGAGTATTGCAGAGTCCCTTCTTTTGGAAAGACTATTAGCCAGCGAGAAGCAAGCAATAGCCAAAATAGAAGAGTTGAATATTGCACGAAAGAAAAAGGCAATTACAGAGTGGTATCTGGACGATTTGATCAAGATCGCCATTGCACTATTGATTCTTCCAGATGATGCAGAAGCATTGGCTAATCAGCTTAAAGATTACAGAAACATGATTCATCCGGGAGTTGAAACACGTAAAGCATTTGAACCCACTCCCGCCAGAGCTAGTGCGGCAGTTTCTCTCCTCTATCTAATTGTAGAAGCTCTTGCATGAAATCAGGCCGAGAATCGTTCAAAGAGAACGTCACCATCCTCACCGGAGCCTCCAGCGGCATTGGCCGCGCGATGGCCCTTCAGCTTGCCGAGCAGGGCGCGTGGCTGATGCTCGCCGCCCGCGATGAGGCCGCCCTTCAGGAGGTCGCCAGCCAGTGTGAGGCGAAGGGTGCGCGGGCGCGCATCTCCGTGACCGACGTCAGCGATGAAGCCCAGTGCCGCGCGTTGATCGAACGCACCTTGTTCGAGTTCAACCGCATCGATACGCTGATCAACAACGCCGGGATCACCATGTGGGCGCGCTTCGACGCGATGCAGGATACCAGCGTCTTCACCCGAATCATCACGACTAACTACCTCGGCAGCCTGTGGTGCACCTATTACGCGCTCCCTCATCTGAAGCAGTCTCGCGGGCGCATCGTCGGCATATCGAGCCTCTCCGGCAAAACGGGTGTCCCCCTCCGAAGCGGCTACGCCGCCAGCAAACACGCCGTGACCGGGTTCTTCGACTCGCTCCGCATTGAACTCCACGACAGCGGCGTGAGCGTCACCGTGATCTACCCCGACTTCGTCAACACGAAAACCCGTGAGCGCGCCTTTGGCCCCGATGGCAAGCCGCTCGGTGCGGGCAACTCCCCGGTGCAGGAGGGCCGCGTGATGACTGCCGATGACTGCGCGCGGTTCGCCCTGCGCGGAATTGCCGGGCGCAAACGCGAGGTGATCATGACGGCGCGTGGCAGGCTGGGACAGTGGCTCAAGCTGATCGCGCCGGGGCTGGTGGATCGCATCGCCATGCGCGCCATCAAGAGTGGCCGCTGATGGACGATTTCCCGCGCTCGGCTGATGTCGTGATCATCGGCGGCGGCCCTGCCGGGACTGCCGCATTGTGGGCCATCGAACGCGCCGCACCGGGCACGAAGACCGTCCTCATTGAGCAGGCCGACCGCCTCGGTTCCGGGGCATCGACCGCCTCGCTGGAGAACTTCCGCACCTGTTGGCCCGCCGAATGCCTCGCCGCCATGATGGCTCGCAGCGTTGACATATTCCTTCACGCTGACGAAACCTTCGGGGAAGAAGCGGCGAAATCGCTGGCGGTGAAGGTGCGCGGATACCTGTTCTGCGCCTTCACCGAGCACCACGCCGCAACGCTTCTCGCCGATGTGGATCGGCTGCACTCCATCGGCCTGACGGCCATTGAGTACCTGGACGCTTCCGAAGTGGCCTACCGTTTCGGGTGGGTGGGGCCGCATGTGATCGCCGCCAAGTACGATCCAACTGCCGGGTGGCTTGATTCCAACGGGCTGATCCACGCCTATGCCGCCAGCGTCCCGTCAGCCCGAATCCTGCTGGGAGTGCCTGATGTGCGCCTTCGCATCGAAGGGAGCCGCGTCACCGGGGTGACCATGCCGGACGGGGAGATCAGTGCGCCGCGTGTGGTGCTGGCTGCCGGGGCCGGTTCGGTGACGGTGGCGAAGGTGTCAGGATTGCATCTACCTCTGATTGTGCGACCGCGCCAGAGCTTCACGACCGGCTGGCGTCACGATCCTTTCCCCGAAGATGCCCCCATGCTGATTGGCGAAGCGCCCTTCCCCCATGTGCGCCCGGAGGCGCAGACCGGGGCCATCTTTGGCTGGGAGTACACCTGGTGCTCCCGGAACTTCGCGGCGGAGTACGGCACGAACCCCGCTCACGATGCCCTCCTCGAACCCGCCTACCCGGTCAGCCAGTTCAAAGACCCGCGTTTCCCGTCGTTGACGCTGGCGCTGCTCGCCCGGCAGTTCCGCCACACGGACGGGGCCGGGTTTGCCGATGGGCGCTATCTGCGCGGACTGCACCACAATGCCGGATACTATGTGTATCGGGATGACTCTGTGGCTTACCGCACCGATGAACAGGGAGCGAAACAACCCTACGATTCCGAGCGGGCCATCATCGATGCCTACCCCGATGTCGAGGGGCTGGTCGTCTCGGTGGCCCATGTGGGGCACGGGATCATGAGTTCGCCTGCCGCCGGGGAGATCGCCGCCGCGCATGTGCTGGGATTGCCACTGCCCGATCCGCTGTATGCGGAGTTCGGGTTTGCTGCTCCGTGGGTCGCATATGATGAAGGCGTGTTGTAGCGGCAGATTGAATAGTCTTCCCGGAGAGTCGCCTAATTCCCTGCGATCTCCCCGCCGGGCGGAATCTGCCCCGGCGCTACCTGATAGATCGCCCGCCAGGGGATGTAGCTGCTGAAGAAGTGATCCTCGTACAGCACCTCACCATCACGGTACACCGTGCGGTTGACCACCACATCGAACCCGTTGACGGCGTAATCTACCTGCTTGATCTGGCCGGGCGCGAGTTCGGGGTTCTCCTCGTACAGCGGCGGCCCATGCGGAATCGTGTTGGTGACATAGGGGCCATCCTTGCTGACCGTACGACCATCTTTGGTGGAGTAGAACTTCCAGGTGATGGTCGAGTTGGCGAGATCGACATAGGTTTCGACCAGCAGCCAGTACGGAGTATCGTTGGTGAACTTCAAATCGACCAGCGGTTCATAGACGGTGGCATCCATGCCCTTGCCCTCGCCGCTGTCATAGTAGCCCACCCAGTACCCATGCGGCCAACGTTCTTCGATGGGGAACCCGGCATAGAACGCGGTCTGGAAGGCGGTGGTGCTCACCTGGCACACGCCCCCACCCACTCCCTTGATTGTGCGCCCGTTGTAGATGATCAGGGCCTCTTCAAAACCCGTTGACTCGTCCACTGAGCCGAGGTAGTGGTTGAAGGAGAATTGCTCGCCGGGGGCCACCATGACCCCGTGGAACTTCGAGGCAGCCGTCGCGATATTGGCCCGGCGGCCCTCGCCAGAACCATAATAATAGGTACTGGATGACGAGACCAACTGCGTGATGCCGAGTTCCGCCGCCGTCGCCGTATCCGGCACTGCCGGGTCGAGCGTCGTGAACACCAGCGGGATGTGGTGTTCGGCGGTTGGGGCCATCTGGTTGATCAATTGGATCGTGGCGGGCACGTCGAGTTCGCGGCCCGTCACGCTGGCGACAATCGGCGTGATCTGGCGGCTGGCGTCATCGAAGACAAAGCGCGCGTTGACGGGCTGGCGCGAGAGGTCGGGGGAGAGCGGGTCGAGGAATGCATGAAGCTGATCCTCGTTGAGCCGCACGGTGTAGACCTGCCCGGCTCCGCCCGGCGCGGGTGCACGATCCAGCACGATCATCTGGGAGAGCGCCTCCCGCGAGGCGATCCACGGGCCGGGGTCAGCATCTGATGCCTCCGGCACGAAGACTTCG
Organism: Chloroflexota bacterium; assembly: GCA_024643825.1. GTDB lineage: Bacteria > Chloroflexota > Anaerolineae > Aggregatilineales > UBA3940 > JAHEME01. The sequence goes on from JAHEME010000224.1 coordinate 4,838, forward strand.
AGATCGCTGGAGAGGATGGTGCGGACGGTCTGCGCGGCGTCTTCTGCGCTGACGATCTGCGGCTGGGTTTCGACGACGACTACCTGCACCTCGCCGTCTTCCAGGCGCGTGATCATCGCGTTCAGGTTGTCGAGTGTGGCGCGGGTATCGACCTGCCGCCCGATCTGGCTGGGCGTGGTGAGGACATCCGTGCCGTTGGTGACTAGGGTGGCATCCAACGCGGGGCGGTTGATTGCCGCCGCAACTTGCAGCAGACGTTCTTCGGCGGCCCACTGATCGTAGACCAGCACGGGCGAAACCACGACTCCCTGCCGCCATGCCTGCATCTGCTGGCGTAGCGAAGCGATCAACTGGGGATGCCGTCCAACTTCGTAGGCGGCCTGCACCGTGCGCTCGACATCAAAGTGGATGCCAAGATCGGCGGCGCTGACGGGCCACACATTCTGCTCATCGCGGAAGGTGATCGTGGTTAGTTGGGGATAGGTGAACTGCCCGTTCAGGGCGGCGGCGGCTTCGGCGGGAGTCTTGCCGCTGACATCGACGCCCCACACATGCACACCGGGGTAGATCAAGCCGTCATAGTAAATCTGATACCCCGCGGCGATCAGCGCAGCGATCAGGTTGCTGAGGATCAGGATGGTGACGACGATCAAGGTGAGGCGCGGCAGCCACGGATGTGCCCCCGTGCGAGTCCCCGGATAGCCTGGCGATTGGCTCTGAGCAGTCATGCGGGTAGTTCCCCTGAACACTACGTGATCGATGAGGGATGATTCTAGCATAGGTGCGATGCGCGTGCACTCGCACTTTGGCGGGGTGCATGGCTATCCCAGCAAACATCGCTTGACGTGCAGGATTGAAAGGCGTTTAATGAACGTCCGAAATCCACGCCGGGAGAACGAAATTCGGTCAGGACGTGGGG
>JAHEME010000225.1 GCA_024643825.1 Chloroflexota bacterium
CCCGGTATACCTGTTCGTGGTCGCCTATCTGGGCATGTTGATCTATGGGGCGGTGCTGGCCTTTCAGCAAGGCCCCACCCCCTATGCGGAAACGATCCCGCCTGCTGCCGCCGCTGGCGCGCAGACGCTCGGCCTGTTCCTGATTCTGCATACCTTCGCTTCCGGCTGCACGGCCCTGACCGGGGTAGAAGCGATCAGCAACGGGGTTCCGATGTTCCGCACGCCGGAACCACGCAATGCCAGCCGGGTAATGATCATCATGGCGGTGCTGATGACCGTGCTGTTCCTCGGCAGCAACGCCCTGACGCAGACCTTCGCAGTGTACGCCGGGCCGCAGGAGACGATCCTTTCCGCGCTCTCGCGGCGCATCCTCGGCACGGGGGCGCTGTATGTGATCGTGCAGGCATCGACGCTGCTGGTGCTGCTGGTAGCAGGAAACACAAGTTTTGCAGGATTTCCGCGCCTGGCTTCGATCCTCGCGCAGGATGGCTACCTGCCGCGCCAGCTTTCGTTTCTCGGCGACCGGCTGGTGTACTCGAATGGCATGTTCGTGCTGGCGGCGTTGACCGGGGTGTTGATCGTCGTGTTTGGCGGCGACAGCCACCTGCTGATCCCGCTGTTCGCGGTGGGGGTGTTCATCGCCTTCACCCTGTCGCAAACCGGGATGATCGCCCACTGGGTCAAAGAGAAGGGCCGCCTATGGCAGTTGAAGGCGCTGGCGAACACACTGGGGATGCTGGCGACGGGCCTCACGATGATCATCGTAGCCGTTAGCAAGTTCCTCGAAGGCGCGTGGATCGTCGTGATCCTGATCCCGGCATTCGTCGCGGGGTTTCAGGCGGTACACCGCCACTACGAGACGGTGCGCCATCAGCTTACGATTGATCACGGCCTGCCGCCGCATCTCAAAGCCCTGCCGAAGCCGCGCCTGGTGATCCCGGTCTCCGGGGTACACAAGGGCACGATCAACGCGCTGCGCTATGCGCGTTCGATCTCGGATAACGTGATCGCGGTGTATGTGGAGATCGAACCGGGGCGGGCCGAACGGATGCGCCATGACTGGGACAAATGGGGGCTGAACGAGTTCGCGCAGTTGGATGTGGTGCCGTCCCCGTTTCGCTCGATTGTCGGGCCGTTCCTGGACTACCTCGATCACACCGATCAGGTACACAACGATGGCACGCTGGCCTCGGTGATTCTGCCGGAGTTCGTGCCCGCGCACTGGTGGCAGGTGGCGATGCACAATCAGACCGCGTGGCTGCTGCGCATCGCGCTGCTGTATCGGCGGCGGCGCAGCGGGAAGGTGCGGGCGATCATCGATGTTCCGATGTTCCTGCGGGAGTAACGGAAATCATGACAAACATCATCTGCTCAGGATACTCCGTTCGTGCTACGATACATGCTGGGGTGAGACCAACCGAGAGCGGCCTCACGGGAGCATTGGTGTAGACAATCCCACTGTCTTGTATTTCAAAGAAAGGAGCTAACGCCCGCTTGATGCAGGCCGCCTGGTTGCGCTGGCTGAGGGGAAGCAATTTATTCTTCACAGGAGAAAAACCCCATGCATCGAGTGATGACTGTGTTCGTGTGCCTGCTTGTCATCCTGCTGATCGGCTGCGGCCCCTCGGAGGCGGAAATCGCCGCCATGACTCAGGCCGCGATCCCGACCGCCACCAGCACTCCAGTTCCAACACCAACCAACACCCCGACGCCAACCGCCACACCGATTCCCTATGATCTGACCGTGACCGTGCAGGATGCCGAAGGAAACCCGGTCGAGTGGGTGCAGATCGCGCTGCCCGAATCGGGGGATGAGACTCCGATTGCTGCCGATGACTCTGGCTCCGCACAGTGGGCCAACCTCCCCAGCGAAGCGATCACGCTGAAGGTATCCGCGCCGGGATACTTCGGCGTAGAGCAGGCCGCCACGCTGGAACGCGGCCCGAACGAGATCGCCGTCACTCTGGAAGCTGACCCCAATGGGCTGATGCCTGCGGCGGCGTGCGCTCCCGGCGAGACTCTGCTGTACGTGGAGGATTTTCAGGATGGGCACGCGCAGGGATGGGGGCAGGTCGAAGCTGCCGTCGAGTTCAACGCGCCGAACGGCTGGGGCATCGGCCCCGACCCCGATAACGGCGAAGACCTGGTGATGCTGGGTGGGAACGCCGAGCACACCGCCGATTCGCTGGGCGGTTACGAGTTCGAGGATGTCGTCTGGCGCGGCTACGTGAAGGGCTTTGGCACAGTCCCGGCAGGGCGTAACTCCTGGCCGGATATGTTCCTGTTCTTCCTACAGGGGCAGGACCCGGCAGACCCAAATGCAAACTGGGCCTACATGATCCAGATGGGTGTCAGCCAGGTCTTCACCGCTGTTCAGCGGCACCAGAGTCCAGAGCCGGGCGACTTTGGGTTGGGCATGACTTCCCATATGCTCAAGGATGATACGTGGAGCTACTTTGAAATCAGCCGCATTGACGGCGTGCTGAAGCTGTGGGTGGATGGTAAGGAACTCAAGAGCTACGAAGACCCGCAGCCGCTTCCCGCCGGGACGATTAGCATGGGCTACAACTGGAACATGGATACCGAATTCTTCTTCGCCTACAACAACTTCTCGGTATGTGAGCCAGCGGGCGAGTTCACGTCACTGACCATTCCGGCCCCGTAACCCACCCTCGCGAAAACCATCAGGGGCACGCGTTCGTGCCCCTGTTCTTCGTAGTGGTGCTGGCGATCACAGATCGCCGTAGGCTTTGCGCACCCCTTCCACCGCCTGCTCGTACTGCTCCCAGGTGAGTGTGCCGTTCTCGCGCAGTTTCTCCAGCTTGGCGATCTGCTCATCGAGGGGCACGTTCATATCCTGAATGTGAAGCTGGATCGGCCTGTCCCCCCGGCTGCCCATCGATGTTCCCCCAACGACCAGGGGAGACCCGAAGGCCCCGGCTGGCGGCCCCGCGTTCATCGCGCTTCGCATGATGAGCACGACCATTAGCAGAATGAACAGCATCATCCCGCAGAACGTGCCGCCGGAGAAGATCAGCAGCTTCCATGCCTGGGTCGTTTGCCCCTGCGGGCCGACACAGATCATATTCGAGCACGTCCCGGAGCCATTCTCCGTCTCGCAGCTATGTGACTCCGAATCAAGCGTCCAGCCTTCCTGACAGGCATACGGAGAGAGCACCGCCTGCACAGGCTCGAAGACAAACGGGATGATAAACGAGATGATCCATGCTGCAATGCATCCAATGATGCCAAGGATAGGAAATACGCGCAGAACACCTTTCATTGCAGTTTCCTCCTCTGGCTTACTGGTACAAATACCCCCCGCCTTTCAGCGGGGGGCATCTTTTCCTGCCGTTATCCTGGCATAGCGTTATCCGAGACAGGTGGTCAATCCTACATCGTTCGTCTGTTGAGTTTCGTTGCCAGCCCCATCCTTGACAATGACGCGCACCCGCACATAGCCAGTCGGGTCCTTACCCAGCAAAGAATAGATTTCGCTCAGATTCTCGTTGGTATTGGTAAACGATCCCGTCCACGAGTTCGGCGAACCCGGCAGCATACTCACGCCATGCCAGTTCCCCTTCTGATCCTTGTTGATGTCCATATAGCGGAACTCAACAACCACGCTGGTGATCCCGGAGTCGTCGGTTGCGACAACAAGGACTGTCCCACCGTTGCCATTGCAGTTGTAGCGCCCAAAATAAGTTGGGTCAGGCGTCACGCGGACGGTCAGGTTCGGCCCGGTGGTATCACTCGGAGCGCCGCAGCCATCGGGGAACGCGGTGGTGAATGAAGTCACGGCGGACCATGGCCCCAGCGTCCCGCCGATCACCCCGGCTACGTTCCAGTAGTACGTGGTGCAGTCCGCGAGCGCATTCGCAGGCGACCAGCTTGTCGAAGGGTTGCCCGTGCCGCCGCTTTCGACCATGTTGGCAAAGGCGGGATCGGTGGCGATGTCAATGCGGAAGCCTTCGACCGGGCAATCGTTGCTGCTGTACGACCATGAAAGAGTCGGGAACGCATCCGCGACCGTGCTGCCATTGGGCGGCCCCCCGTTAACCGGAACCGCCATTGAACATACCGAAGACGTGGGGGTAAACGTCGCAGTCGGGACGAGTGTATTGGTCGGTGTAGGCGTGTTGGTTGGCGTGATGCCAGGGATCAGCGTGAAGGTCTCCGTCGGCGTTAGTTCCTCCGTCGCTTCAGCGATCACCAGCGGCAGCGCGCAGCCATCACCCACACACACGATTGCCACATCACTGAACTCCCAGCCCTCGGCGTTGAACGCCTGCGCCTGGATGTGATACTCACCGGGCGCGGCGGGGTTCCATTCGGTTTCCACATAGACCAGCGGCAGCGTGGTATCGGTGACGATGGCGGCCAGTGGAATATCGTTCACGAGTAGATTCACCTGGCTCACGCCTGATCCGCCGATGTCGCTGGCATGGGCCTTGAGTGTGAACGGGGCCAACGGGATGCTTGCGCCCGTCGGCGGCTGGTCGAGCCACACTTTGAGACCGCCGGAACCCTCGGCGACCACATCACCGGGAAGGCAGGCCGCCAGCGTGACAATCACCAGCGCGAGTAAGAGTACGATCCGCATTATGCGGGGAAGTTTCATTGGGTTGTTCATAAGGGTTTTCTCCCTGAACGTGCCTCCCGCAGGCGATGCCTGCGAGAGGCTACGGTCTGTTACGGAGCAGGTACTCCATTGATGGTTACATCCAGCACACAGGTTCCTTCCGAACCGCCGCCCGTGCCGATCATGTCGCCCGTGAGGGTGTGCGTCCCGTTGATCTCCGTCGGCCAATTGACCGGGTTGGTGGGCGGGAACTCCAGGGTCGCCTCACAACTGGTGTCGGAGGGCGTGCTGTAATCATATTCGGTGAAGCCAAACCAGATCGTCAGGCCATAGTCCGAATCCAGTGGGAAGTTCAGATCGTTGTTCCCCAGCGAGGCCACGCCCCATCCCCAGAAGGAAAGCGGCAGCCCAGCCACCGGGTGATCGCCTTGCCCGATGCACCACGCATCGTCGGGGCACGGTTGGAAGGGCAGCGGGCCACTGTTGCCCGTCTCAAAGTAGAGAGGGCCAACGCCCAGTGCACCCACGAGTTCCAGGCGCGTATCCGGCGGAGCGCACAGCCAGCAGAACTCGCCGGGTACGTCCACGACCTGCGGGAAGCCGCCTGCCGGGTTCAGGTGGAACGAGTCGAAGGTGATCGTCACGTCCATCGACGGGCACGGATCGGTCTCCATCCAGGGGATGGTGCTGATCGCCGAGAACTGCCAGTTCTTGACGGCGCGTACATCCAGGGTGATCTGCGATCCGCAGGGCAGACCCTCGGTGGGCAGAATCTGCCCGCGTCGAATCTCCTGGCCTGGCGCGGCGCGGTAGATGTTCTTCGTCCAGATCACGCTATCGGCATTGCTGGTCACGTCATGAGCGCGCATCACTACATAGTAACGGGAAAGCTGGTCTTCGCTGTGGAAGAGGTTGCCCGTCCAGTCCCAGGTCAGGGTGACGGGACCATTCCCCAGGATCGCCTGAATCTGGCACATAAATTTGGCCCATCCCGCCAGTTCCGTGCAGCCCGCGCCGCTTGGCCCGATGTGCAGATTGGTTGGAGCCGGGAGTTGAAGCAAGCCCAGCAGCCAGTCAAGCCAGGGGGGATCGATCACCGGGGGAACCGGCGGCGGATTGCTGGTGATGTGATAGTTCAGCGTCATGTTGGGGGCCAGG
>JAHEME010000226.1 GCA_024643825.1 Chloroflexota bacterium
AATTGCGGATCAAGAAAGAGCGTCAACTGACTCTCGCCATACCATTCGCTTCCAGGAGTGGCAGCATGGCTTACTAGCCAGTGTCCTACGTCATTGATCGGGTTATCCGCACTAATCTCGTATGTCAGCAACCACACGCGGTGATGCTTTGCGAGAATGCCTTCCAGAGAAGCATCAAGGGAACCCTCTGGAAAAAAGCTGGCATAGTAGGTTGGCTGTACACCTGGCTCCAAATAGGCGGTGACCATTCCGGGCTGCCACGAATAGCTGTAGATTAGAGCATCACCTTCCTGAACCTGCGTCCGCAGAACAGAAGCAAGTGGTCGCAAATCCGGGTCTGGCTGTGGTTCAAGAAACTGGGCGCGCAAGAGAAAGCCGCCCAGTAAGCCAATGAGCAGCAGCGGAGCCGCGAACGCGTAGCCAAAGCGCGAACGTCTCAAACTATATCGGAGATTCACAGCCCCTTGCCCCGCCAGCAAAACCAGTGCGGGAATAACATAAAGAAGAAATCTGGGGGGGAAAAAGGGGATTATATTCTGAACGATCATTCCAATCAACACGGGACATAGCAACCAGATTCCAAGGAATATTCTTGAGGGTTGCCGGAGATGAGATTGGAATATCCCAATGAGAACCAGGGAGAATAACACGATTGCTATCGCAATGCGCTGCCAATCAGGGCCAACTGGCCCTGCTGCAAAGGTGATAAATTGGCTCGCAAGAAATTGCAGCGGGCGAAGCGTGACAGATCCCTGCCCTGCCCCTGTCGTGTACGCCCCTGTTACGGCATCCGAACCAGAGACAAGGAGCCACGGGAGAACGATCAGCCCGGCTGCGAACTGCGCTCCAAACCAGGCGAGCAGTCGTGAGACTCCCTCTGCCATGCCACTGCGGGATCGGTGTAACGCAACCGCCCACACAACTGTGGCCGCATCGAGCACCAACAACAGTAAACCAGCCATGTAATGTGAGCCAACGGCCAATACGGCAGCTATTCCGAGGACGGCAGTTATACCTATCAGTGACTTTCCGGTAAACGGATGATGCCTACCTATAGAGGAGACATCAAATAGACGAAGCCATCCCCAAACCACGAGCAAAAGAAAGAATTGGACAAGGGGATAGTGCTTCAGCTCACGGCTATAAAAGACCTCCATTGGGAAAATTGCGACCAGAAAACTGGCGGCTATCGCAGGCCAGTAGTCGAGATTCAGGAGACGGCCAAGTTGATAGGTCAAGGAGATAGCCAGCAAACCAAGAAAGGAGCCAAACGCGCGCGCAGCGAAGGGGGTTGGACCAGCCAACGCGGTCCACAGCCCCAGAAGAATTCGATACGCTGGGGGGTTGGTATCCTGCCAGAGGATATGAAAGTGTAGAACATCTGACAGCGACATCTGACTGTAGGTCAGACTAATGCCCTCATCAAACCATAATCCACGCGCCCCTAGATGCGCGAATCTAAGCCATGCTCCAAGGAGGATTGCTGCTACTAACCACGCATTCCGGGCCAGCTTCGTCGAAGACACGTGGCAAGTATAGCGAGAGCAAGATCGAACCGCCAATGGGTGTAGGCTCCTTTCCGGGGAGGTGCAAATCGTCCCGATTTTTTTCGGTGTTTTGTGACTGTTTCCGTTCGTTTTTCGTGTGACAAAAATGGCTTTGAAATGGCACAAGTTGGGAAAATGTCACAAGTTTTGTGACCGGAAGGACAGTTGGAGAGTAATCTGGCTGTAGGATCGGCTCTGATCACACATCAGGCAATGGCAAAAAGATCAACCCACTTCGCCCGATTTTTGAGATATTCCCACCGCCAGCCACTATACTGCGGATGAAAAATGGATTATCCTATGTACCTGTGTGTTCGATCATCGAGCGAAAGGATATCCCTTTGATCAGGCCCCGCAACCAGGACTATGTCGAAAGGATTGTCAGCATGCTTTTTCGATGGTTCTCTGTCGATCAATCTGACCCTCTTGAGCGACACAGGGGGCAGATTCTCATCGGCCTCAGCACCCTCACGATTCTAGCATTGCTGACCCGTGTTGTCCCCGTCGACTCCAATGAGTCATCTCTTCTTCTATTCGTGTCAATCTTGCTCCTGTTTGCTTGCTGTGCTGCCATCTGGCTTGCCTGGAAGGGCCACGTTACCGAAGGCGCAACGTTGTATTTAACCTCTTTACTTTTACGAGTTGGCATGCCACTTAATGGCGGATTGACCCTTTCCCCCAACCTTGGCGCTGAGTTGCTTATCGTGATCGTGATTGCCTATGCGACTCTGGGATCAAAGAGTGCCCTCGTACTTGGAATCCTGGTTTCTAGTTTGCTAGGGCTGCTGAGGCTATATGTGCCCGTTGGCGCGCAGGTGGATACTCCCTGGATATCCTCGTTATTGCCCTTTCTAGCCGGGGCTGTCTTTGCCTGGATCGGCGAACCCAGATCGCTATCGATCGGGGAAGAGAAAAAGATGATGACAGCCATTGTCAACAACATTCAGCGCATTGAACCTGCCTTCGATATGATTGAGGCACGGCTTGACAGACTGAATCGATCAGAAAAAGAGAATCTAACGGCTCATGGCGTTGCCGATATCGAAGCAATAGAGCGAATCATCCGATCTGCCGACGCCCAGGCAAAAACAACGTTTCATTTGATTGAAGTGCAGCATCTTCCCGATGCAATCAGTCCACAGAACTTTGACCCAGCAGACTTGATGTATGGACTCATCAATCGCTTCGATGATGATGCAATCGCGAAGAACGTACGCCTGTCGTATGTACTTGATCCCCACGTAGGAAGCACCATCTATCAAGATGCCTACCGTATTCGGGAAGCAGTAGCGGCTATTCTGGAGAACGCACTGACCTATACAGAACACGGAACAATTGCTATCCGGCTCAGCCTACAAGGTTCTTCCCTATGCGCAATCTCAATTCGTGATACGGGCATTGGAATGCCCGATCATCGCATTGAAACGATCCTGCGCGCGCTTGAGAACGGGGAGCAAGCTCCTAATCATCATCAACGGGGACATGGGAAGGGGCTGGCACTTGCCTATCAAAGCATGCAACGCCTGGGTGGTAGTCTCAAGGTCGAGAGCAAGTTAGGTGTTGGGACTACTGTCTTCCTTAAATTCCCGATTCACTTGCAGATCAGGAAATCATCTCGCTCCTTCTTCTAGCCTGAGGCAGAGGTCGTTGAGATTTGATTGATCGGCGGTATACTCCACCCATTCAAGTGGAGGACAATCTCAACTCTTATGACCCTCAGTTACAAGCAGGCCCTTGACTATATTCACAGCTTCGATGATCCGTACCTGGCGGCTATTCGCAACCATGGACGCCAAACCTGGGGGCAGGAACGCATACGGGAGCGATTGGGGGAACTTGGAGACCCACATCTGGCATATCCCACGATTCACGTAGCGGGAACCAAAGGAAAAGGATCAACCTGCGCATTCATTGTGCAGATGCTCCAAGAAGCCGGTTACAAGACGGGACTATACGTTTCTCCTCACCTTGAAGATTGGCGTGAACGTATTCAGGTGAATCGTGAGAACATCCCCGCCACCATGCTGGCAAAGCTAGCAGATGACTACCAGAATGTCACCAGCACGGTAGATGGTCTCAGCGCATTTGAGGTAGCAACAGCGCTAGCCTTCTGGCATTTTGCTCGTGTAGAGTGTGATGTTGCTGTAATAGAAGTCGGATTAGGGGGGCGGCTGGATGCCACAACTGTGGTCGAACCTATCGTCTCTGTGATTACGAATATCAGCCTCGATCACACTCAGCTTCTTGGTGACACCCTCGCGCAGATTGCAGCAGAAAAGGCTGCCATCCTAAAATGGCAGACTCCAGCAATTTCCGGCCCACAGCAACCAGAAGCACTGGAGGTAATCGAACACCGAGCCTCGGAGTTGAACAGCACGCTCATGCTGGTAGGTCGCGACTGGCATTCGACCACAAGTAAGCAAGGGTGGGAAGGTTCAGATATCGAGATTGGTCGAAATGGGGAGATGCGTCCCTACCACATCAGACTTCCCGGTGAATTTCAGGTCGAGAATGCCACCGTTGCCATGACAGCCATCGAAGCCATTTCGCAAGCGGGTCTCCCTGTCTCGGAAGAAGCCAGAGTCCGCGCGCTCGCGACCACTCGATGGCCCGGACGACTTGAGCTTATCGCCAACCACCCAAAAATTATTCTGGATGGTGCGCACAATCCATATTCTATTCGTCGTCTGGTTGATGAGCTACGTACGCTTAACAGCTTTGATCAGCTGACGATTATCTTTGGCGCGATGGCTGACAAAAATACGCTTGAAATGCTGCGGATGTTCCTGCCAATTTGCGCAAGGCTGATCCTCACGAAGACGGATCAGCCCCGTGCTGCTGAACCGGAACATCTGAAGAAGCAGGCAATGGATTTAGCTTCACAAGCGGGCGACTTGTGGGAGGTTCCCGTGCAAATCGATGTTTGCGATACCCTCGCTGAAGCTCTAGATCGGGGGATATCCGGGTTACTTCCCGACAATGGATTATGCATTACGGGTTCGTTGGCTCTTGCAGGGGATGCTCGTACACTTCTTCGTGAACATGCTTTGACTCGATCTCATTTTGCCCACCTCCAGCCAGCGAACTCCTGAGACTGTTTCAACTACGTATTGGAAAAGAGTTGATCGACTATGGATCATTTTGATGATGAGTTCCCATTTATGATGGGGCCGTTGACGGAATTTGATAAATCACAGGAAATGCCACTTGATGAGGATGGCCTATTTGAGGCGTCTCTGGTTCCCCTTCGCGACCTCATCCTCTTTCCTAAGATGGTCACGCCATTATTTGTGGGACGAGAACGATCGCTCCTGGCAATCGAGTCGGCCCAACACAAGCACGAGCCGATCATCTGTGCGGCACAGGTAAACCCTGAGCAGGACGAACCCAACGCTGAGGGCGTCTACTCCATCGGCGTTGAAGTTGCCATTGGGCGAACGCTGCATATGCCAGACGGAACGACAAGCGTACTGGTGCAGGGGCGGCGACGTGTTGAAATCGTGGAATACCTCTATAGGGACCCGTATTTTCGCGTGAAAGTGCGACCGATTGAAGAACCTGTAAGACCTTCCAGCGAACTTGATGCCAGTATGCGGGCTGTTCTGGCGTTATTTGAACGCTGTGTTCGCCTTAACCGCGCCCTGCCGGAAGATGCGTACGTCTTCGCGATGAATATCGATGATCCAGGGTGGCTCGCGGACCTAGTCACTACAACCATCAATTTGGACCCTGAAGAACGCCAGGATCTGTTGGAGACGGCAGACCCAGGAGATCGTCTGAATCGGATAACGGCCCTCCTTGCCGAAGAATTGGATGTCCTGGAACTGGAGGAGAAGATTCACAGCCGCGTGCAGCAGGAGGTGGATAAGTCGCAGCGAGAAATGTTTCTTCGCGAACAGATGCGCGCCATCCAAACGGAGCTAGGCGAGACCGATGTGTTTCAACAGGAGCTTGTAGAGATTCGGGAGCGCATCACGGATGCGGATATGCCCACCGAGGTGAAAGAAAGAGGTTTCAAGGAGATCAGTCGTCTAGCAGCAATGCCGCCGATGGCCCCTGAGGTTGGAATCATCCGAACGTATCTCGATTGGCTGATCGATTTACCCTGGGCAAAATTGAGCGAGGATAGCCTTGACGTTGACCATGTAGCGAAAGTGCTGGATGAGGAGCACTTTGGGTTAGAGAAAGCAAAA
>JAHEME010000227.1 GCA_024643825.1 Chloroflexota bacterium
TGATTCGCAGCCCGTTCAGGCCGTGATAGATGACTGCCAGCAGCAGCAGCAGCTCACCGAGCTGAAACGGGAGCGAGCGATACAGGTTGATTACGTCTGCGTAAGCATTCGGGAAGAAATACACGAACGAGGTATCAATCACATGCGTGATAAAAAACAACAGCGTGCCCAGCCCCGCCAGGCGGTGACCAAACCACGCCAGTTGCCCCTCCTTGCCACGGTACCGAAGACCGTCGCGGATGGTAGTGATAAGTGTTGTCATACAGTGAATCCCTTCTGTGGAGAGTGGGAGAAAAGCCGATTTAACAGCGGACACAGAGGAACGTTGAACTCATTATAGCTCACTTACAGGGTCATGAGTCTCTAGTTACAACAGGATCAAGTAGTCCATGTCCGGCGGACTAATGTGAAACCCCATTCGCCGTCTTGCCAGGTGATCTGATAGATCCACCCCCGGCCAAAAAACGGCTCGAACACGCAGTCGAAGCTGACCAGCCCTTCCCCGTTTTGTTCAAGAGCAGCCGGGTAGCTGATAGTGATGTGTGAGATTCGTCCCATCGGCAGCCCTGGACGCGGCAGAGGAGGAGGCTTGCTGGATTCTGGCAAGGCTACCGATTCAAGTCGCGGCCCCTGGGCGTAATACTTCCATGCGGCGCTGATCGGCGCATTATTGCTGCGAAACTCCGGCGGCGTCTCGCCTTCATAGCGCCGGATGGTGATCATGCAGCTTTCGGGAACCCGCCCATCACTGAGAAGCCCATCTAGCAGCAGATGTTCAATCGCGAGGCGGACAATCAGAAATTGCAGCAGCGCATCTTCGCTGGCTTCCAGTTGGCGATGCCCCCAGTAAACAGGCGTGAGTCGATCCGGTGGCGGCTCTGGAATCTGGTCAGGAGGTCGCGTGAATTGCTCATTGCGATCATCCATCAGGCCCAGTGCCCACTGCGCCGAATCACGCACCCGTACATCATCATCTTCCGCCAGGTCTTCCAGCCGAATGCGATCCGTATCAGAGCCGATGATACCCAGCGCCCGGGTAGCCACCGGGCGCAGAGCAGGATCATCCAGATAGGCCAGAATATCCGGCAGCACCGCCAGCCGACCACACGATGCCAGCGCCAGAATCCCTTCTCCCAGGCAGCGTTCCACCACAACCCGCAGCGTGGAATAACGATTCGCGCGCTCCTCTTTGGTCTTCGTCTGAGATTCGTCCACCAGCGTGCGCAAGGAGTCAATCGCCATTTCATTGGGGTGTGCATTCAGCAGTCGCACCGCCCCCAATCGCTGGCTCCAATCGCTGCTGCTGAGGTAAGGCATGACTACCTCCGCCAGCCCATAGCGATCCAGCGGAACAAACTTATTCGCCAGCACACGCAGGGTGTCGAGCGCCGCCTCGGAGTCGCCCGGTGGCTGGCTGCGAAGGTGTTCGATCACGCCATCCAGAGCCTCGGCTTCGCCCACTGCTGCCAGCCGAACGAGAGCTTCTTCCTGTGCTTGCGGCGAGCCAGTGCGCAGGACGTTGAGTAATTCAGCTTGCGATTGGTTGCCCTCTCCGCGTGACATGTTGGACATGATAGGCAGGTTCCTCTGGCAAAGCTACCGTAACATTGATGTAACTTTCGAACCCTTAGATGGCTGCCGGATCGTTACACCGTTTTCATGTTGTCAATGATGGCCGTCGCAAATTGGGACGTGGGCACTTCTTTCGCACCTTCCATCAGCCGGGCGAAGTCGTACGTCACAACCTTCTGCTGGATCGTCTTTTCAAACGCCTTCGTGATGAGGTCGGCTGCTTCCCACCACTTCATATATTCTAACATCATTACCCCGGAGAAGAGCAACGACCCAGGGTTTACCTTGTCCAGATCGGTATACTTGGGAGCAGTTCCGTGAGTGGCCTCGAACAGCGCAACAGCATCCCCTACATTCGCTCCCGGTGCGATTCCCACCCCGCCGACTTCGGCAGCGACCGCATCTGAAAGATAGTCTCCGTTCAGGTTGGGAGCGGCCAGCACATCGAATTCAGCAGGCCGCAGCAGAAGCTGTTGGAAGATAATATCGGCGATCCGATCCTTGATCACGATCTTCCCTTCGGGCTGCTTCCCATCATACTTTGCCCACAGTTCCTCTTCGGTGATGGTCTTGTCGCCAAACTCTTCCGCAGCGAGTTCATAGCCCCATTTGCGGAAGGCTCCCTCGGTGAACTTCTGGATGTTCCCCTTATGAACCAGCGTCACGCTTGCGCGCTTACGATCAATCGCATATTGGATCGCCATGCGAACGAGCCGTTTGCTCCCAAACGCGCTGATCGGCTTGATGCCAATCCCGGCGTCCTCGAAGAACTTCGCGCCCATCTCTTCCCGCAGGAACTTCGCCACCTTGGCGTTTTCGGGCGTGCCGGCTTCATATTCGATTCCCGCGTACACATCTTCTGTGTTCTCGCGGAAGATAGTGACATCCACCAGTTCAGGTCGCTTCACCGGGCTGGGCACACCCTCGTAATACCGCACCGGGCGGATGCACGAATACAGGTCAAGCACCTGCCGCAGGGTGACGTTCAGGCTGCGGAAGCCGCCGCCGACCGGGGTAGTCAATGGTCCTTTGATGCCGACGGCATATTCGCGCAGCGCGTCGAAGGTTTCTTCCGGCATATAGTTGCCATCATAAATACTGGCAGCTTTCTCTCCGGCATAGATTTCCATCCACACGATCTGGCGTTTGCCGCCATAGGCCTGTTCGACAGCCGCATCCCAGATACGCAGCGATGCTTTCATAATATCGCGACCAATCCCATCCCCTTCGATGAAGGCGATGATCGGATGATCCGGGACGACGGGGATTCCATTCTTCAGTGTGATTTTTTCCCCATTCTGGGGAACAGTGATGTGATTGAAGGGCATTCGTATATTTCTCCTGGGAAGGGGGGATTTGCTCAAAGCACACGCATTATACCACGCGCCCCTATGAATCAGGGGTGCTATTGATCGGAAAACAGGGGTTAGATTTGTCGCCCGTTTTTGACAGGAGAATGGGGGTGTTATACTCCGCTCGGAACCTGTTTGGAGGTATTCCCCATGAAAACAATCATAGGCGTAGATGTGGGTGGAACATGGCTTCGTGCCGCCCGATACGACATCGATCTCAAACCCCAGGCTCATGCCCGAAATACAAGCTATCCAGAAAAAGGCAAAAAACCTGAAGGAGAAGAAGCCGCAAGAATCGTATTTGAGCGCCTGGTGGCGACCATTCGCACAGTTATCCCGGAGCGCAAAGAGGATGTGCTCGGCATTGGGGTAGTGCTGCCCGGCCCGGTAGATGCAAAGACGGGCATCCTGATCGCCCCTCCCAATCTCCCTTTTAGGAACGCCCCGATCCGGCAAATGCTGCAAGATGCCCTCGATATTCCCGTATTTATCGGCAATGATGCGGATCTCGCTGGCCTTGCCGAACATCAGCACGGGGCGGGAGCAGGCAGTGATGTGATGATCTATATCACAGTGAGCACCGGGGTTGGGAGTGGCATCATCATTCACGGAGAGCCGTTCTCCGGGCGTGGGCAGGGCGGTGAGGCTGGGCACATTGTGGTTGCTCCTGATGGGCCGATGTGCTCCTGTGGCAGACAGGGTCATCTGGAAGCCGTAGCCGCGGGTTCGGGCATGGAGCGGATTGTGAAGAACCGGATCGCTGCGGGGGAATCGTCGTCCATCCTTGACTTAGCGGGGGGCGATCCGGTGGAAATCAAAGCAGAGATGATCACCAGGGCTGCTCAACAGGGCGATGCCCTTGGCCTGGAAATCATCACCCAGGCAGGGCGTTATCTGGGAATCGCCATCGCTTCCCTGATGGTGCTGTTCAATCCCGATAAGTTCGTGCTTGGCGGTGGGGTGACAGACGCTGGCGATCTTCTGTTGAAGCCGATGCACGCTGCAATTCAGAAGTATGCCATGAACAAACTCTATTGGGAGAATACACCAATCGTCATGGCGAAGCTCGATAAGGACGTTGGGCTGATCGGCGCGGCTTCGCTGGTGAAGCTGCGTCAGATGCAGGGGGTAAGAAATGAAGGCTGACCTGCCAGCTTACCTGGATTTGCCGCGTTTGAATTCACGTTCACCGCTGCTAGGGCGGAAGTCCAGCAATATCGGAGTGCCCACAAACGGGTAGGCGTCGCGGATCTGATTTTCCAGATAACGCTGGTAGGAGAAGTGGGCCAGTTCTACATCATTGACGTGGAATACGAATTTCGGAGGATCAACCGCGACCTGACTCGCGTAGCGTATCTTCAGCCGTCGGCCAGATTTAATCGGCGGGGCCTGTTTCATGGTTGCATCACGCACGATGCGGTTGACTTCCGAGGTCGGCAGGCGGGCAAAACGTTCTTCGTGAATGCGCTGCGCCAGCGGAATAATGCGGCTGACGCGCTGCCCGGTCAGCGCCGAGATAAACTCAACAGGCACAAATGGCAGGAACTTCAACGCATCCCGTACCTGTGCCGTAAAATCGAGCATCGTATACGAATCTTTGTCGATAGCATCCCACTTATTGACCAGGACGATCACGCTCTTGAATTCATCGTTGATATACCCGGCGATATGCGCATCCTGCGCCGTGATACCCTCCACAGCATCAATGAGCAGCAGCACCACATTCGCGCGTTTCAGGGCTTTAAGGGCACGCAGTACGCTGTATTGTTCCGGCGCGCCATGTTCGATCTTGCCGCGCTTGCGAATCCCCGCCGTATCGATCAGCGTGATCGTCTCACCATGAAACAGAATATCGGTATCAATCGCGTCGCGCGTGGTTCCCGCCACGGGAACCACGATCACCCGGTCTTCCCCCAGAAGACGGTTCACCAACGACGACTTCCCTACATTCGGGCGTCCCAGAATCGCGATCTTGAGGTTGTCCGCTTCCTCTTCATCCAGAGGATGCTGCGGCAGTTGATCGACCACCGCATCCAGCAGATCGCCTACACCAGAGCCATGCATCCCGGAGACGGCATATACTTCCCCCATGCCGAGGTTGTAAAATTCTACCGCCTCGTCGCGTCGCTTCGGATTGTCGCCCTTGCTCGCCGCGAGGATCACGGGCTTGGCTGCTCGCCGCAGCATATCGGCGATCTCTTCATCAGCGGAGGTAATCCCCGTGAGCAAGTCCACTACGAAGATCAGCACATCCGCTTCACGGATGGCAACCTCGACCTGTGTCCGCATTTCCTTGACGAAATCCGCCGAGTCGGTAGCCAGCGGCTGATCACCTGCGGGGTTGACCGTAGCGAACGATTCCAACCCACCGGTATCCACCAGCGTGAACGTCATTCCACGCCACTCCGCTTCCGCATATTGGCGGTCGCGTGTCGTTCCGGGGCGATCATGGACAATCGCAATCCGCCCGCCAGCAATGCGGTTAAACAGGGTGGATTTCCCAACATTCGGGCGGCCTACAAGTGCCGCGACGGGTAGTTCAGCCATAGAATCCTAGTTTCCTATAGGGGTCGTGTCTGCCGCGATCTTCACTTCAATCACGATAGGGAAGACCGATTCAACCAGCACATCTCCGTTAGAAACCTGAACCTGCGGCTCCACCTGAAAAGTGCCTGGTTCCAGACCTGTCAGGTCTACCAGTGCCACAATATCATTGGTGGGGTCCAACCCATCCAGCACCGTTAGCGGCCCGGAGAGGATCACGTCCAGATTGTTCGGGGAGAAGGTCGCCGCCAGACCATCGCTCAGCCCTA
>JAHEME010000228.1 GCA_024643825.1 Chloroflexota bacterium
TTTAAACCATTGCGAATAAAGATTGAACTCATGGAAAAGCACAGCGCTGTTACCAGGCCAAACAGTGACTTACGCAGAGTAATAGCTGGCAATTCGTCTGTGTGGTTTTGCGTGGCGACTTCGTTCTGATCAGCCATTGGACACCACATATACTCCGCCGATTACCAGCGCGATTCCCGCTGTGACAGGGATGCTCAAGATTTCGCCGAAAGCCAGTATGCCGATGATAAAGGCAAACAACGGCGCGGCACCAACCAGTGCGCCTGTGCGGGCTGCCCCAACCTGGTTCTGGCTGATCGTCAGAAAAGTCCAACCTAAAAAGAAGTGAATGAATCCGGCCAGGCCGAAGTTCACAATCGTCCACAGGGACGAACTCATGAGTAATGACAGGTCTTCTGTCAAGAGTGAGACAATCACCAGGATTACACTGCTGATCAACAGCAATATGAACGTGGACCAGTAGGCGTCAAAACCGCGTCCCGCCCGACGGTTGAAGGCCTGAAAGACCCCAAATACGACCGCTGCAATCATGGCCCACATTGTTCCTGTCATTTGGCTCCTCCACGACGCAGTTGCTGCCAGAACGCCACAAAGTGCATGCCGGGTCAGAACTACGCTCAGTTGAATGTTCCCTGCTACGCAAAGGTATGCTCTGCGAATAGCAGAGTCAAACCAGGCGATTCATCACTTCACCACGCACATTGTTGAAAGGAAGACTCTACTGTTGGGATTCCCGCACAAAACGTGCAACCGTCTGACCTATGTCCATGGTCGAGGCCTTGCCTCCCAGGTCGCGGGTGAGAATAGCGCCTTCACTTGTTAGCCGCTCAATTGAACGAACAATCATATCCGAGGCCTCATTCTC
Organism: Chloroflexota bacterium; assembly: GCA_024643825.1. Lineage (GTDB taxonomy): Bacteria > Chloroflexota > Anaerolineae > Aggregatilineales > UBA3940 > JAHEME01. The sequence goes on from JAHEME010000228.1 coordinate 866, forward strand.
ACCAAGATGCTCGATCATCATGGCTCCTGCCCAGATCGCGCCAATCGGATTGGCGATCCCTTTGCCAACAATATCAGGTGCAGAACCATGCACTGGCTCAAACATGGATGGGCCTGCTCCCTCAGGTGATAAGTTTGCGCTGGCCGCTGTTCCCAAAGATCCTTGAATCGCACCACCGAGATCGGTCAGGATATCGCCAAACAGGTTTGAGGCCACCACTACGTCGAAGCTCTCCGGGCGGGTTACAAACCGAGCGGCAAGCGCATCGACATGCCACTTCTCAGTTTCAACATCGGGGTATTCCGCCCCGATCTGCTCAAACACGGAATCCCAGAATACCATCGTGTAGCGGCTCGCATTCGACTTGGTCGCGCTGGTAAGCTTCTTCCTTCGCCTGCGTGCCAGATCAAAGCTATATCGCATCACGCGCTCAACCCCCACGCGGCTGAACACATCCGCCTGGATGGCAATCTCATTGGGAGTATCCACATGAACGCGCCCACCAATCCCTGAGTATTCGCCTTCTGTGTTTTCCCGGACACACACAAAGTCAATATCTTCGGAAGTCTTATCACGCAGTGGGCCAGTCAGTCCCGGAAACAACCTGATGGGACGTACGTTAGCATACTGCTGGAATGTCTGGCGGATCGGCAGTAGAAGCTCCCACAGCGAGATGTGATCGGGAACCGTTGGCCAGCCGATTGCGCCAAGGTAGATCGCGTTGAAATCACGCAAGGTGTCGAGCCCATCCGCAGGCATCATTCGCCCATGCTGCTGGAAATAGGTGCAGCTCCAGGGAAGGTACTCAAACTCAAGGGAGAACCCAAAGACATCCGCAGCAGCTTTGAGGACGCGGATGCCCTCGTCGATAACTTCGACGCCTATTCCATCACCAGCGATGACAGCGATCCGGTAGGTCATATGTGCTCCTTGCTCCACTGCGATCATGATAAAATGATGATTTCGAGGATGGTCAGATTTAGTCTTCTCTCGTTGCACACTCTGATTGGATACCCAGTCCAGCAGTTTATCTCACTTGCTCACGTATTTTTTCATCATCCAAATGCCACTTATCCTAGCACTCCGTTGACGAATAGAGCGTAATTCTGTATCCTATAAACATTGATTAATTATCCGACAATCATATCATCATACCAATCATACTGATGATCCAGAATTTAGACTAGAAGAGAGCAGGAACAATGTCTGATTTTGCCACGATTAAACCCAGCCGACTCTACGAACAGATTGTCGAACAGATCAAGTTTCAAATCGTTGAAGGCACTCTCAAAGTAGGAGACCGGTTGCCTACCGAGCGCGAACTCGCTGATAAATTCCAGGTAAGCCGCACCAGCGTACGCGAGGCCATCAAGATACTTCAGCAGGAGGGCCTGATCGAAGTCTATCCAGGGCGAGGAACCTTCATTGTCGATTCGGTCTCCCAGTCTTTCCAGCGCTCGCTTGACTTGATCCTTTCGATTGACCAGTCCGAGGGGCTAGGTAATCTGATCGAGGTGCGGGAACTGCTCGAACCGGGGATTGCTGCGCTGGCCGCTGTGCGGGCCACGCAGGATGAGATCAACAGCATGCAGAAGGCTGTCGCAGCGATGGATAAGACCTTGCATGATGCCGATGCGTTTATCGCCGCCGATCTGGACTTCCACTGCGCGCTGGCAGAAGCTAGCCGGAATACGCTGATCCCGTTGCTGCTCGACCCGATTGTTGACCAACTGCAAGATCAGCGCAAAACTATCTTCCTGGTTGAGAATGGGGCCTTACGAGGGCAGTATCACCATAAACAGATCCTCGCGGCTGTGATTCAGGGAGACCCAGAGGCTGCGCGTGAAGCCATGCGCGCTCACCTTGAGCAAATCCGGGCGGACAGCAAAGCCGTTGCCCTTTCCAACCTAAATGAAGGGTGATAAGTAGATAGTCTCGATGCCTTCTTTATCAGTGAAGCCGTCCACCCATTGATGTCTGATGGAAGCTTCTAAATCCTATATATTGGGGAAAGTTGAGTCATGACTGAAACGCGTTCGCGAAAGGCCGCCGCAGGATCAATCCAGGTCGTTGAAGCAGATATTGCCATTGTTGGAGGCGGCGTTGCGGGCTGCCTGGCCGCTGTGGGTGCGGCTGAAATTGGCGCAAAGGTCGCCATTCTCGAGAAAGGTGGCATCATCGAGCGCAGCGGTAGTATTGCCGCTGGTGTAGACCACTACATTGCCGTCCTCGATGAAGGCGAAGAATGGGATAAACCGGGTTATCTCTTGCGGCATGTCCCGGTCGTCACCCAGGGCGTCACTGACCTACCTGCGGCAGCTCGCCTGATCTATGGTCTTCCAGGCATGGTCAAACGACTTGAAGACATGGGCGTAGACTTTCATGACCCAGACAAGCCCGGTATCCCGTATTATCGTCACCGCGCCTTTGGCCTACCAGGTGAGTATTACATCAATTTCGATGGTCGCCACTTCAAACACTCAATCGGTCGGGCTGCTCGCAAGACTGGCGCAAAAGTCTTTGAACGGGTGATGGTGTCTGAGGTTCTAATGGATAATGGGCGACCCAAGGGAGTGGTCGCCTTCAACATTCGCACCGGAGCCGTATTTTTCGTTCTGGCGCCGACCGTGATCCTTGCCGCCGGGGACGCCAACCGAATTGGCGAGAACGCGTCGGGCTTCCCATTTGACAGTTGGCACATCCCTTACAACACCGGTGATGGACATGGCATGGCCCTCCGGGTCGGTGCACAGTTGGCAAACATGGAATTCACCGACAGCACGGTCAGTCCAAAGGGCTATTCAACTCAGGGATTGAACGCCTTTGTCGGCGCGGGGGCGCATTTCATCAATGTCAATGGTGAACGTTTCATGTTCAAGTATGATCCCAAAGGTGAACGCGCCAGCCGCGCCGCGCTGGTTAACGGCGTGGTGGGAGAGACTCTAGCGGGTCGAGGGCCAATTTACTGTGACTGCACGCACCTGTCGGAAGAAGAAGCGCAGCATCTCGTCCGAACCCTTGGGGTGGATCGCCCGGCCCTGCCCGATTACTTCGCCCAGAAGAAAATTAATCTCTCTAAAGAGCCTTTTGAAGTCACAGTCGGCGAGATCGCGACGGTGCGAGCAGGGGCTTTATTTCGGGGATCGGGCGTCCACGTTGATGCCGATGCAGCCAGCAGCGTCCCCGGAATTTATGCCGCCGGTGACTGTTCATCGATGAATGCAGCAGTGGCCGGGGCGGCAGTGATGGGCCATGTCGCCGGGCAGAGCGCTGCTCGCTTCGCCCAGAATCAGCCTCGCCCGGAGGCTCTGTCCAAAGACGAGATAGAGCGCATCCACGAAGACATGGTTCGCCCCCTGCATCAGGAAGAAGGTATCACCTTCCGCCAGTTCGAAGACGAAGTCCGCCACATTGTCACGCACTATATTGGCTATCGCCGCGAGGAGAAATATCTTCAGGAGGGACTGCACCGCTTGCAGTTGCTTCGCGAGCGCGAGAAGGAAATGATTGCCGAGAACTACCACGGATTGATGCGGGTCAATGAAGCACGCAATATCCGGGCTGTGGCAGAAGCGCTTGCTACCAGCGCCATTGAACGCAAAGAGACACGCGCCAGCGCCGCTCATTTCCGCGTCGATTTTCCAGATACCGATGACGAAAACGGACGCCGCATAATCATGGTCGAGCAAGGCGCAGAAGGAAAGCTGCGGGTGTCTTCCCGTCAGACCGGGCTTCAAGTAGACGTGCTTCCAGAAGTCCCCCCCGAAATTCTCGCCCAGGAAGAGGAGGCTGTTTGATGACTGTGATACCTGTTGTGATTGATGAAAACATCTGTGTTGAGAAGTGCACTATCTGCGATGTGTTCTGCCCCGGGGATATTATCTACCGGCTTGAGAAGGATAAGCCGCCGGTTGTGATGTACCCTGATGAATGCTGGTATTGCGGCGCGTGCGCGCTGCATTGTCCGGTCGATGCCATCAGCATCATCTTCCCACCGGAGATGCTGGACTGCCAGACTACAGTGGCATCACTCCTGGAGAAGCCTGAACTGTAAGCGCTGGAGGGGACCAGCCCGTGCCCTGGTGATGGTCGGGCTGGTCTTCTCAGTCATTTCTCGACGATGACAGCATACTCGTAGCCGAGAATGGCCTGATCTACATCTTCAACCTCATCAGCAGCAGAACTGACAACTCGCACTCGCGTAGTAGCCACATAATAGCAGCACAGGCTGCGGAAGGAGTGAATATCCCCCCCACGATCATGACGGAGCCTTCTTCTGGCTGACCTCAGGATCACAACTTCAGTCAGCCATCCCAGGGATTGCATCTGCACATATCTACACTAGGAGAAAAGCACAATGGCTAACGACTGGACCAAAGTACGCTACGAGCTTGACAAAGGCGAAAACTTCAAGGCTATCTATAATTCGCCCTGGTATTCGGATGCGGTCTACAGCAAATTCTCCGACGCTGAATATCAACGGCGCTACAAACACGCTCGCGAAATCATGGCAAGGGATGGTTTTGACGCTCTGCTCCTAACCGGCGGACAAAACATCTACAGCCTGGGGGGGGCAGTCTCCTGGGCAACAAACCTGTTTGACGACCGGGGTATGTGCCAGTACGTAGTATTTCCAAAAGAAGGTGAACCCACCCTGATCTATCCCCATGCTGGCTGCCACATCGAAGCCGCCCGCCGGATGGTCAGCATCAAGGACGTGCGAGGGTCGGAAGGCGGGAAGTTTGCTAAGGTGATCGCTGACCGTCTTAAGGAAGTGGGAGCCGAGAAGGGTCGTATCGGTATTACCCACATTGATCGGAATGGGCCGGAGTTCATGGGTGCTAAGGCTTATCTCGATCTCAAGGAAC
>JAHEME010000229.1 GCA_024643825.1 Chloroflexota bacterium
GGATGGCCGGTCTCTCTTGGATTCAGGGAGGATGATTAGAAGACGAGGTAGCGAGACATCGACATCATGAGGATGGCGATGGTCAGGCAGATCACGTTGTAGTTGCCGATCTTGCCCAGCGTCGCCTGGAGCTTCGCCATTTCAGCGCCCTGTTCCGGGGAAGGCGGGCCGCCTGCCTTAGCGATCTCAACGCCAAGCAGAGAAACCTTCTTGGAGAGATTGCCGGTTCCGATGCCAAAGCCGAAGCCTGCCAGCGCAAACACCCCGCCGATCAGGAAGCCAAGCCCTGGCCCCGCTGTTATCCAGGATGCCCCGCCAAAACTGCTGAGATCATGAAGATAGAGCAGAATGCCGGAGAGGACGACCAGCCCGGCAGCGGCGGACATCGCACGGGTGAAATCAGTCTTCAGAACCAGATGGCCCATCACCTTGCCACCTTCTGGTGCGGTAGCCCTGATGCTGGGGGAAAGAAACAAGGTCAACATCAAAGCTGACCCCACCCAGAAAACCCCCGGTACAATATGAAACAAGCGCAGAATCAAGACATAGTAATTCATAAGTTGCTAGCTCCTCTGGCGAAAAGAATAGGCGATCAAAGAGATTCCCTGAAGGCTCTCGACTACGGGCATGAGTATACATCTGTACTGGTAAGAATAAAACGATAGCATGATACGGAAAGTCTGGGGGAAGCTCAGTCCTTCTTTACGCGCTCGGCCCGACGCTTCCACATGGGAGTTGGCGATGGAGGATTCTTACCGCGATCGGCTTCGAGACTCAACTCCCAGATCAGGTCTTCGAGCACGGGGCCAGCCCCCGATTTTCCATTGAGAATCATCGGCTTGCCCGTATTGACGGATTCCGTCCAGGCGTCGTCATGCAGGATCACATGACCGATCTCCCGCTTGAGTGCCTTCTCAATTTGTTCTGACTTCAGGCCGCTGGCAGAAAACGAGGCGTTTAGAAGTAAGTGAATTTTGTCCGGGTCGAGTTTGAGATCGTCGAAGATGCGCATAGCCGCAGCCGCCGTACGCACAGAGCTAATATCCGGGGCAATCGGAACAAGGACTTCATCTGCACGCTCTAATGCGGTCAGGGTCGGGCCTGAGAACTCATGAGAGGTATCCATCACGATATAGCGATAGTCAGTCATCAAATGATTGACGAGAAAGGTAGTTAGCTTCTCGGTGACAAATTCTGCATCGGTCGGGTTGACCACGCCCCCCAGTAAGTCAATCCCGGATTCATGATGCACCATGTGATCCTTGATCTCTTCTAACTCTAACTGGGTGTACTCCTGCCTTGCCAACGTCCCCAGATTGTAGCGAGGCTTGACGTTGAGCATCACGTCGCAGGCCCCAATTGGCAGGCTGAGATCGAGCAGCGCAACGGGTTCATCCCACAGCAAGCGCAGCCCGGCGGCCAGATTGGCGGAAAGGCTGGTCGTACCCACGCCGCCGCGCAGACTGAATACGGTGATGAGATGGGATAGGTTATCCGGCTGATGGGTCTGGAGGGTGCGCGTGCGCCTCAACTGGGCGTTGATGCGGAGGAGTAGTTCCGCTTTCTCGAAAGGTTTGGTGATGTAGTCATCGGCTCCAGCCTCAAACCCGCGTGACTTATCTTGCAGTGTCTGCTTGGCAGATACAATGATGATGGGAGCCGTCGCCGTCTGCGGGAGCGCACGAAGCTGCGCCGCGACGGAGTAGCCATCCATGCCGGGCATCATGACATCCAGCATCACCAGATCGGGAGCCCACGATCTGGCAAGCTCCAGGGCACTGGGACCATCGCCAGCGACACGTACTGTATACCCCTCTTTGGACAGCACGATGCTGGCTAGCTCAGAGAGATTGGCATCATCCTCAACAATTAGAATTTTGGCAGGTGTAACCATGAGTCCCCCAATGTAGCACCAAACACGACCTCCTATCTCCACGAGCAGAGATGCCGTGTGACAATGCTGGTCGCAGAGATCTCTTACCAGCATCCCATTCTACATGAGAATCATGTTCTTTGAACAGTCTGGTTGTTATCTATGCTCGTGCCCGGTACTGAAGAGCCTCCGCAATGTGGTGGGGACGGATATCGGCGCTGGCTTCCAGATCGGCAATCGTGCGGCTGAGTTTGAGCACCCGATGATACGCGCGAGCACTGAGTTGCAACTGCTGCATGGCAGAGCGCAGCAGCGATTCACCTTCGGCATCCGGGCGGGCATACTTCTGCACTTCGCCCGTGCCCATATCGGCATTGCAGATCAACTCCGAATCGTTGAAACGCGCTGCCTGCCGATCTCGCGCCGCCTGCACCCTGGCGCGAATCTTCTCGGAGGTCTCCCCGCGCCGATCTTCAGAGAGCTTCTCGTACTCTACGCGCGGCACTTCGACGTGAATATCGATGCGATCCAGCAGCGGCCCGGAGATGCGCTGCTGGTACTTGCTGATCGAGGCATGCGAGCAGGTGCAGGGCTTCACGGGATCGCCGAAGTACCCGCATGGACACGGATTCGACGCGGCGATCAGCATGAAGTTCGCTGGGAACGTCATCGCGCCCGAAGCACGGCTGACCGTAACGGTGCGATCTTCGAGGGGCTGGCGCAGGGTTTCCAGTACTTTCCCGAATTCGGGTAGCTCGTCAAGAAAAAGCACGCCCCGATGTGCAAGGCTGATCTCACCGGGGCGAGGGAATGACCCCCCGCCGATCAGACCCGCATGGCTGATCGTGTAGTGCGGCGCACGGAACGGTCGCTGTCGCACCAGCGGAGTCTGCCCCGGCAGCATATCCGCCACCGAGTAGATTCGCGTGACTTCCAGTGCTTCATCGATGTTCATCTGCGGTAGGATGCCCGGTACGGCCCGTGCCAGCAGCGTCTTGCCTGCTCCCGGAGGCCCGGTCAGCGCGGCGTTGTGCCCGCCAGCGGCGGAAACTTCCAGCGCCCGCTTTACATGCTCCTGCCCCTTAATGTCAGCGAAGTCCGTGAGATGCGCGTGATCAATTTCCATCTCTGGTACGGATGCCGGATCGTACGGAGGGATCACATCCAGCCCCAACAGGTGCTCTACGAGCGTGATCAGATGATCGACGGGGATCACTTCCACATCCGGGATCAGCGAGGCTTCGGGCGCGTCTTCGGTAGGGACGAACACCCGCGCCAGCCCCAGCGAACGCGCCAGCGCAGCCCCGGCAATCACGCCGCGCGCGTGGCGTACATTGCCATCCAACGATAGCTCGCCCATGAACAGGGCATCTTCTACGGAGTCGGTGGAAATCTGGCGCGTGGCGGCGAGCACCCCGACCGCGATGGCCAGATCGTAGGAGGGGCCTTCTTTGCGAAGATCGGCGGGCGCGAGGTTGATCGTCACCCGCCCGCCGGGGAAGCGCAGCCCGCTGTTGCGAATCGCGGGCATTACGCGGTCTTTGGCCTCTTTCACCGAGGTGCTCGGCAGACCTACCAGAGTGATGGCAGGCAGCCCGCCCGCCGAATCGACCTCGACTTCTACCAGCGTTCCTTCCAGGCCGAGCAGCGCGCAGCTATTGACTTTCGCCAGCAAAGGAGCCTCCCCGGTACGATGTGGGGACATCGTAGCATGGGGTGATCAGGAGGGCAAATAGTCAGGCTTTTGGAACGCGTTGCCAAAAAGACCTGTCAACCACAATCCATCTTCATCTACGGAGCGGGTATTACCAATAGGTTTGTTACCATGAGATAGTCGTCATTCGATGGACTCATAAGGCGTACACCTGTATCGGAGCGGTAAAAACCCGTGATGAGCCGATACATACCAGGGAGCAATTCTTTCCCTATCGGAAGAACAAAGTCCCGGCTAACCAAGATTTCAGCCGGATCATTCCATGTGGATGTGTCCCGCCGCGTGTCAAACAATGGGATTCCATCTGCCTGCGCCAGGGGTTCACCACGCGAGTCCATTGGAATCAGATGGTTGTAGACTTGATATGTTCCATCCGCCGCGAGGAGGCTTCTCCAATACAACCGAAAATGGATTTCATCGCCAGGAGAAACTTCCGTGCGATCCATGTCATACCCTATCAGTTGAATTGGACCAAGCTGTTCCCCGGTTACCTGATATTGCATCGGATATATACGGAATATCGTTACACTTGGGCCTCGGAATTCCTCCGAAGGGGAATATGTCTTCAGAAGTACCATTTGATCAAGATAACGCTCACCTTCCGGAGAGGACTGCATCCGCTGATAGCGCCCATATGTAACAAAGCCATACAAGACTCCGAGATCACGCCATTCTTGAATCGGTCGATCCGTTAGCACAGAATTCATGGCTAGAGAGAAATCGTTGATTCCGTTGTATCCACCCCAGGCTCGGTTAAACGTCTTATGATTGTCATCCGTTGCTACATAGAGTCCCGGTGTGAGGCTGGTATCGGCCCACGCAGCAATGTCATTGCGACGATCCGGCAGAGTAAGATCATGAACATATTTAGTGGACTTATTGAACATCGAGCGTGCGGATACTGCCACAATGAGGCTTGCCACTACATAGGGAAGATAGGCATACAGCTTTAGCCGCTGGAATCTGGTCAAGCCCACCCTGGCGACGGCGACCCAACCCTGGATGCCTATGTCCCAGATTACAATCAGGAAAGCTCCCATTGCGAGGAACTGATGCGGTTTGGGCTCGCCGAAAAAGCTCATACCGATGACCCATAAAAGGGAGCTGCTTAAGAGAACCGTCAATCCGATCAGATTGATACTTTCCCTGAACTTCGGCCACAGTAGAAAACTAAGGCCCGTCAACCCTATCGCCCAGAAGATGGCGAGATAGGGGAAAATCACGGTTGCATTATGCGTGAGAACATCAAAACCTGGAATCCCCAGTCTCTCAGGGGAACCTTCAAACGAGCCGGGAGAGTCGCTTGCCTGCAGGGAGGGATAGAGGAGAATGAGCCAGGCAAGAAAGATGGCTGCTCGACTCAGGTTGGCTGCAAAAAGTCGCCAGACACCGGCCCTGTCCGTAGTTTCATCAACTAACCGAATAAGAGGCATTGCGAGAACGAGAGGTAACACAAAAATCGCCTGATACTTAAAGAGAATTGCAAGAAACAGGGAGAAGATCCCGATCACACTCCAATGATCGCGATCATAGAGTGTGCCGGTCAGACTGGATAGAAGAGAAAAAGCCGTGAAAAACACAAGATACGTATCGGGAATCGCGATGTGACTGTAAGTGACTGCGATTGGCTGTATTGCCCATATCGCTGCCGCGAACAGACCCGAAGCAGATGTGCCTACACGATAGCCCAGTAATGCTATTGTGATAGTACACAATACACCAAATGTCGCCGTAACCAACCTTGACCAGTGAAGTACGTTGGTCATTGGCTCTGTAGAAGGCTGAACCCACCGGAGAAGGAGGTAATTGACAGTCATCATTCCCGGAGGATAGCCCTGCATTCCAATCGGTTTTGCTGACCCCGTATCAATGATCATTTGAGCAGCGATCACATGCGATGGCTCATCGGGGTGATCGACAAAAGGCAGGCTAAAATCGTAGCCTGTATACCGTAAGTAACCAGCCACAACGACCACGATTGCCAGGATCGCCCACCACCGCCAGGCGGGCCAAATTGGTTTCTGTTCCTGGTGTTTCAAGATGCGTTGAAGCGTGTCAAAGATCATCTGGCTCATTCAGTTGGCTCCCAATACAACGAAAACAGGAGACCATCTCC
>JAHEME010000230.1 GCA_024643825.1 Chloroflexota bacterium
ACCGATCCTGCACCATCGTCATCCCGGCAGTTTCCGCTTTCTGTGCCGCATCATCATCCCAGATGCCAAGCTGCGCCCATACCGCCCCTGCCCCCACTGCGATGGCCTCCTCGACTACCCCGCCAAGATACTCGCGGCGGCGGAATACGTTCACAATGTCGATCTCTTCTGGCACATCCGCCAGCGTAGAGTAAACGGTCAATCCTTCGATGTCGCCATGCACCTGCGGATTGACGGGGTAGATGGTGTAGCCCCAATCCCGCAGCATCAACCCGATGTTCCGGCTGGTGCGCATCGGTCGATCCGACATACCCACAACGGCGATCACACGCGCATTGGTGAGCAGGGTGCGGAGGTCAGAGTCAGTGGAGAGGGTCATTTTTTGTAGATATCTCCATCCTGCCAATCGAATTGGCAGGCTAAGAAAAAGATGTCTAATGAATTAGACGGCATCCGCATCCCCAAAGCGCGACGCATAGAGTCCAACCCCCACCGCAATCGAGAGATTGAGCGAGTCCACCCGGTCGGTGATCGGGATGCCAACGGGCGTTCCCACCGCGCGGAACTCATCCGGCAGCCCCGCACTCTCATTGCCGAAGATCAGGCTGAAGGGTGGCTCGAACTCGACATCATTGAGGGCCGTCTCCGTGCCGGTGATGAACGGATACAACGCCCGGTCAACTTGATCCTGATAATCCTCGAAGTGGTCGAAGTAGGCAAATCGGCTCTGAAATAACGCGCCCATCGATGCCCGCACCGCGCGCGGATCGAAGATGTCTACTGCGGGGCGGATCAGCGCGAGGTCAGCCACGCCGAAGCTCAACATGGTGCGCAGGATGGTTCCGAGGTTACCCATATCGGAGGGGCTGACCAGCACGATGTGGTTCGCCGCCGGGTCGAGGTCGGCCTCGTATTTGCGGAAGATGCCGACGGCCCAATCGTTGCCCCGGTTGGTGATGCGTTCGATGGAGCTATCGTTCTCCTCGATGCGGATGCGGCGTTCGGCGCACAGGGCGGCGATCTTCTGCACGCCCGCATTGCGCTGCCCCTTGGAATGAGTCAGCACGCTGATCACCTGCTGCGGGGCGTGGTGCAGCAGTTCCAGCGTAGGGAACACGCCGAAGGTGTACGCGTAGTCGAAGTCCTTCTGGTAGCGTTTCAGTGGGACGGGCATGACAACAAGTCTACACTCAACGAGGCGACTTTGCACTCACCGAATGCACTAATCACCCCTCCCGACGCAGCAGCACCAGCGTAATATCATCGAACTGGGCCGCCTCGCCGCGAAAGTCGTGTCCGCAAACCAGCCGGGAACGGTGCTTGCAACGATCCGATCAATCGATACAATGGGCCTATGGAAAATCCACTTCTCGATCCACGAACAATACGTATGCCGGAGTTTGGCCCCGGCGACTGGCTGAATGCTGACCATCCGCTGATGGGAGACGAACTGCGCGGGCGGGTGATCCTGATAGACTTCTGGGATTATACCTGCATCAATTGTATACGGACTCTGCCCTATGTAACAGCATGGCACGAGCGTTATGCCGACCTCGGCCTGATGGTGATCGGCGTGCATGCGCCGGAGTTCAAGTTCGCCCATTCGCGCGCGCAGATCGAAGCGGCGTTGGCTGATTACGCGATTCGCTACCCGGTGCTGCTCGATAATGACTATGAGACGTGGCTGCGCTTCGCCAACCGCGCATGGCCCAGTAAGTACCTGATCGACAGCGACGGCTATCTGCGCTACCGCAATCAGGGCGAGGGTCACTATGAGGAAACCGAACGCGCGATCCAGGCGGCGCTGCGTCTGCGCGACCCCGATATCGTACTGCCCGATCTCCTGCCGCCGCTGCGCAACGAGGATGCCAGCGGCGCGGTATGTTACCGCCCCACGCCGGAACTCCATGCCGGGTTCGATGGCGGCGGACTGGGCAATCGAGAAGGCTACGCGCCCGATCACCCAATGGTGTATCGGCTGCCGGAGCCGTTTGAACGCCGCGAAAACGCCTTCTACGCGCAGGGAATCTGGCAGGCAGGCTCGGAGAGCTTCGCGTTTGCCGGGCAGGATGGCGGAAAGTTATCGCTTTCCTACCGGGCGGCGAGCGTCAACGCAGTGCTGAGTCCCTCCAGCGACCCGGTGGAAGTAATGCTCAACCTGCGCCGCAGCGACGATCCGCCGCTTGTGGAAGTCTGGCAGGACGGGCAGTATCTCACGCCTGTAAATGCAGGCAGCGATATCGAGTACGACGATGGCGGCCTGAGCTACGTCAACGTAGAGCGTCCGCGCCTGTACGAGTTAGTCCGCAACCCGGATTTCGAGTCGCATGAGATCACGCTGACCTTCCACGCGCACGGGTTAGCATTGTATGCGTTCACGTTTACGTCGTGCATCGTTCCCGGCGCAGATTCGGAGACTCCGGGGACGTATCGGGTGGGGTGAGGGGATGGAACGGATTCTATCAGCCCGCTGACCGGGTGATGGATCATTGCGATGCTGAATTCTGCTTTGTACGAAGCCGTATGTAAAACTTCTCCCCTTCACCCTGGCAGGAAGGGGAGAAGTTGTTATCTGCTCTCAGTCACTGCTATACTGAAAACGGTCACAAACTTCGCTCTTTCAAGGAACGAAAAACTGTGGTTAGTGCCCGCGCGCAGTATATTAATGGTGGCCCCAGGCATCCAGGAATTCAAGAACCACAGTGGCCGAATTATTTGCCGCAAGCTGGAAGAAAATGCCCATTTCATTCTCACCTGGGCCGCCGCCTGCCAGGTCTGACAGAGAGCGGAAGGCGATAAACGGAACATTGTTTGTATAAGCGACATGAGCGACCGCAGCCGTTTCCATGTCCAGGGCATCCGCCCCGAATGTCTCCCACACCCATTCGCGATAATCTGCATTGTCAACGAAGGTTGGACCGCTGACACCCTTGCCACCAACCACAACCTCAGGTTCGTGGTCAAAGCAGAAGCCTGATGCGGTGCAGTTCTCTAGATCGACGTTGCTGCTCACCTGCTGGGCGACCGCAAGCATCTCCGGGTCAGCGTCAAACCAGAACTTGGAGTCCTCAGCATCCAGTGAGTTGCCCTCATGCGGTACATCACTGTACACCGGGAACATCATTCCATAGTTACCCAGATCCGCACGGAACCACGGCGGGACCCCATAGCTCCCGTCCGAGAATTCACGCGCAAATACCTGCTCCTGGTATTCGGCCCACTGTGCGGGAACCGTCACGTCGCCAATTGCAAGATTGGGGTTTACTCCCCCCGCAATGCCTGAAAAGACGATCCCTGTGATATTGTAGTGATCCAGGGCAGTCTGGGTCATCATGGTGGCGTTCACCATGCTGACGCCGCTCAGGAACATCACGACCTTCTGGCCGCGAAGCTCGCCTACATAAAAGGAGCGCCCATTGATTGCGTCCACCCGGCTGATTTTTGCCTCCGCCTGAAGCTGCATCAGTTCAGGCGCAAAGGCGGAGACAACTGCCACACGCGGCGACTGGTCACCTCCAGGGTCGGATGTGGGTGCGGACGCGGCCAGCCTTGTTGATAGGGCAAAACCTACACCTACTACTACGGCGAAAGCAAGAACAAATGATATTATACGATTCTTCATGTTTTACCTGTGCCTTCCCTCAAATAATGAGAACAAAATCAATGGGACGAGATCAGGATTCAATGCATAGTCACTCCTCTCAAAGGGTAAAGGGGATATCTCAGCAGGTTGCCAGTTGAAGATCAATCCTGTTGATTCCATCATAGGGTCATACAGGTTCTATCTGTTACCTGGTTGCCTGCATACGTACCTCAACTGGGTAGGACTTACGCACTTGAACTCCTGGCACAGCGGGCGGCGCCCCTGCGTTCAGGCTGAACTGCGTAAAATCCTAACTGTCACGAAACGACTACCCGCTCGAAAGCGCCAATCTACAAGAAGAGGATGAAAACTAAGGGTATGCTGTCCTTACTATGTGTTGTACAGAAGTATTTTCTGGATAGAGCATCACTCATGATTCAATACCGTAACAGTCTGGTGAATGATTCGTGAGGTAACTGTTTGAGTTTAATTTCTATGCCTGAAATTCCCTCTTAACTCTGACGCAGCATCAGAGTTGGTTCATCCCTGTGAGGTGAGAGGAGTACGATGACTCCCTCCGATGAACTTCAGAAAGCCTCCGTTATGTGAGGATGGAACAGCCAAAGACAGTCGAAATCCTGAGGTAATGCCAGATAACTATGACTTGCTATCGAGTCAGGGAAATTGAGTTTCTTGAACTGAATTGTGTACAACATCATCCTATAGGCTATCAGCGCAAAATGGAATAGGACTTTTACCCTACATTGGAACAACCTGGAAGACGGGGCTGCTTCTTCACTGAGAAACTATGGGGATTCCGCTGACAGATTCTGCTCCCTGCACTACAGCTTGTCGTGCAGAGTTCTGTATGTCTATGCCTGTGCGGATCGGTTGAAAGCGGTTTATCCCCCACAGCGACCGCGAGTCGACTCCCCACCTCCTACGTATCATCGCGCTGCTGATGCTGATCTTCAACCTGTTTGACGACGATTGACGCTGGACGCTGCGAAGCAAGAGGGGGTACACTCGGTAAAGAACGAGAACTCTATCCCCGCACCGCAAGGACGATCCATGCTGCGCGCATTTCTCCTTTCGCTTTCGCAGGCACGCTGGGCAAAATCGATTGTCACACACATGGGGCTGGCCCGCCGCGTCGCGCTCCGATTTGTCGCCGGGGAGCAGCTCGCCGATGCGTTGGCCGTCGTGCAAACGCTCAACGCCAAAGGGATCACGGCGACCATTGACGTGCTGGGCGAGAGCGTCACTGATGCGGGAATGGCCCGCGCCGCTGCCGAAAGCTACCTCCACCTGATCGACCTGATCGGCACGAACGCGCTCGATGCCTGGGTCTCGCTCAAGCTCACCCAGCTTGGCCTCGACATTGATGAGGGACTGTGCCACGAAAACATGCGCACGATCCTCAGCGCAGCGCGCGATCATGGGATGCGCGTCACCATCGATATGGAGTCCAGCGCCTACACCGGGCGCACACTCGATCTGTTTGATGCGCTGTGGCACGATGATGGCTTCGAGAACGTTCGCACGGTGCTGCAAGCCTACCTGTACCGAACGGATGATGACATCGCAAAGGCGGCGGAATCGGGGGCAGGCATTCGACTGTGCAAGGGGGCCTACCGCGAACCGCATGAGGTGGCCTATCCGAAGAAGGCCGACGTGGATGCCTCCTATGTGCGCCAGATGAAAGCTCTGCTCGATGCCGCCAGGGAGGGGCGCGGGTATCCCGGCATTGCTACGCATGATGCGGCGATCATCGAACAGACGAAAACCTACGCCGCCGAACACGCCATCCCCCGCGAGTGCTTCGAGTTCCAGATGCTGCACGGCATCCGCGCCGATCTACAGGATGCGCTGGCCTCGGAGGGCTACCGGATGCGCGTGTACGTCCCGGTAGGCATGGAGTGGTATCCGTACTTCATGCGCCGCCTCGCCGAGCGCCCTGCCAATCTATGGTTCTTCGTGAGCAATCTGCTGCGAAGGTAATCACGAACAGTCTTTCTTGAAGTTGATTTTCTCCCCTCTCCGGTACGGAGAGGGGCCTGGGGTGAGGTAGCAACTCACCCAGTGCCGCCCCTCCAGTGATTCAATTCCCCGGCAGC
>JAHEME010000003.1:0-12529 GCA_024643825.1 Chloroflexota bacterium
GCTCTGTTTCTAAGCAAAACTAGCTTACCATGTTTTGAACCCATTCCTCTTTTCTCTTCCTCTTCATTTAGCGGAAACTAAAGTTCTCACAGAAAAGCGTATAATGTGGCTTGAATCAAGAATATTGCAAGCCCAATTTGGTTCCCAGAAAAAAGGAGGCATTCTGTGGCTGACAGCCTGGAAGTCGTGGCAGCGGAAGTCTTAGCATGTTCCCAGTGCCCTCTACACTCTGGGCGAACCAATTCTGTTCCCGGCGAGGGGCCATCGAACGCCAAGATCATGTTCATCGGTGAGGGACCGGGTTTTCACGAAGATCAGTCGGGTCGTCCCTTTGTGGGTGCATCTGGCAACTTCTTGAGTGAGATGCTGGACATGATAAACCTCAATCGAAGTGAGGTGTTCATTGCCAATGTAGTCAAGTGCAGACCGCCGGGAAATCGCGATCCGGAACCCGTTGAAATCGAAACCTGCACTACCAGCTATCTCTACCGCCAGATTGAACTGATTGATCCGCGCGTGATCGTCACCCTGGGGCGTTTTAGCATGGCCCTATGGTTCCCATCGGCAAGAATATCACGTATTCATGGTCAGCCAAAGAAAGTAGGCAGCCGCCTGATCGTACCCTTCTTTCACCCGGCGGCGGCTCTCCATCAGCGCAGCTTGCGTGATACACTGATTGAAGATTTTACGAAACTTCCCGGATTTGTGGCTCAAGTTGAGGCTGGACTTCAGAATGCTTCAGATGTGAATGATGAAACACCACCTGAAGAACCTCAACAACTAAGTCTGTTCTAGCAGCCTGGAGAGACACGGAATGGTCAAGAAGCAAGGTCTGGATGATGTGCATGCCCCGGTTGAAGATGTGGAAGTCCCGTTTAGTCTAAAGTTTCTTGTGATATTCATGGTTCTATGCCTGCTGGCTTTGATCGCTGGGCTTGGGATCATAGCGGTGCGGTCAGGCATCTTAGCCCCACTTATCTAGCAGGCTCACTCATCGTATATCACGGGGAAAGACGGGGAACAGTTTCATCAATGTACCTGGGAAGAGGAAGCCAGATGAGGAACCTCGTGCCCTGCCCCACCTTGCTTTGCACATGAATCGAGCCTCCGTGCGCTTCAATGATCTCTTTGCTGATCGTAAGGCCCAGACCCGTGCCTTGCCGAGAACTCCGGGCGCGTGATTTATCGACCTGATAGAACCTTTCAAAGATGCGCTCAAGCTCAGATTCGGGGATTCCTTGCCCCGTGTCTGCGATTGTCACTTCGATGCCATGAAGGGCTGACTGTGCGTTCACAGTAACAGATCCGCCTGCCGGTGTATGAGTGACTGCGTTATCAATCAAGTTCGTAAAAACCTGAGCCAGCCGATCATTATCTCCCGTAATGGAGGGGATTGTGCCAATGTCATGAAGTAAGCGTATCTGTTTTTGTTCCGCTCGCAGTGCTAGATGTTCAACCACGCTGGTAAGCAGTTCGCCCAGCCGCACATGCTCCCGATTCAGCGGCGTATCTCCTGACTCAATCCGCGCCAAATCCAACAGGTCTTCCACCAGACGATGCATACGTGCCGCCTCGCTGAAAATCACTTTTGCAGCGTATCCCGGCTGCTCTGCGGCTCCATCTACAATAGCCTGAGCGTATCCCTGAATGGAGGTTAGCGGCGTCTTGAGTTCATGGCTGACATTTGCGAGAAAGTCGCGCTGGGTATGCTGGGTATGCTGAACGCGCTGGACCATCTGGTTGAAAGAGTGGGCTAATTCTCGTACCTCTTCCGGGCCTTTTTCTGGTGCGCGGTGGTTGTAATCCCCACTGGCAATGGCTGTCGCCGCAGTGGATGTACGTTGCAATGGGCGTGCTACCGAGTTGCTGATCACAATAGCAAGAATGACGGCGAGCACCAGACCAATTGAACCAGCCTGGATCAAGGGCCAGAGCAAATTGTCCCCGAAATAATTGAGCACGATGGCGCGAGGCCGGGGGGCGGCAAAGACGAGTATTCCGGTGGCAGGACGATCTTGCACAGCAGGGATAGTGACTGTCAACCAGGCTCTTCCAGAAATATCCCGGAATACTCCGCGCGTATCGGCTGCTTCCTGCTGTAGCTGGCGGATGGCAAGCGTTGCGTCTCGATTCAGTTGCCCGTCACTGTCATAGAGAACGGAGAATTCGGGTGACAGATGCAGGAGCCGAACATTGCTCGTTTGCGCGATGCGGCCCCATCCTTCATAAGATTCCAGGGGCAGATCGGAGCGCATGGCAAAGGCAATCGTTTCCAGGCGCTGATAGGTCTGGCGTGTAGGGAGTGGACTGTTCAGGAGGATGAATAGCAACGTGGCCGCAACGATGCACAGAGTGACCGAAATCACCACAAGGTAGGAGACAAAGAGCCGCGCTCTCAGGCTGGTGAACATGCAAATCGTACGCTATCCATACATAGGCCGTTGATTTCCGTTAATCCACAATTTCTTGGGCCTCGCCATCAACAACATCATCCATATTCATGGGGGAAGTCTCAAAGAACGCTCCCAGATTCTTTAGATGCTCTTGTACAACCTCAGCCGGACTTGCCTGGATAAAGAGGTTCAATGCCAGAAGTGCGACGCCGATGTCATCCAGGGTTCCAAGCGGAGCTAGCGGCCCCATCAACCAGGCTGGAGCTAGATCAACGGGCGAAACGATGTAGACCAACCCTGCTACAGGGATGATCTTCGCGAGCAAGCTCACCCGTTGATCCCAGAAGAGTCGCCAGGCGACCTGAGATCGTTGCAGGAGCGTACGCAGTGCGCCGGGCCGTCGGGTAGACGGAGCCAGATCATCCATATCCATATTTGGGGTTGGCCTATCAGTGGATTGATTTGACATTGGACATTTTCCTGAGTAAAGAGTATCCCAAGAGTATAAAGACCTGCCGGAAACGTTACAAATCCGAGGATTTTTCGGTATAATCCATAGACTTCGAACATCTGTGCGAAGCTGTAATCTTGAGTTGAGTGTGATAAACTATTGAATGCTATGATCGCCGAGAGCACCAATGCCCCACCACCTCCTATTGGCGTTGTCGAGTCCCTAACACAGGGGTTTGAAACAGCAGCCAGTCGTTTAGGCTTGCTGCTGCTCCCGCTGCTTTTGGATCTATTTCTGTGGTTTGGCCCCAGAGCATCCTTTGCGCCTGCCATTCATACTATTGTCGATGGCTTTCAGCATAATATGGAGATTTTCGCCAGCGAGAGCAAGGCCAAAGTACCTACCTCTTGGGATGAAGTGGCTCAATCATTGGAGCTTCAGTTGGGTGGGGTAGAGACACAGTACTTCCCACTAATTGGCGTCCCAACCGTCCTCGCGGCGCGTCAGGCAGAACCACTCCCTTTTGACTATTCTCCATCGGTCGTGATCTTTGATACGTTAGGTGGATTTTTTGTAGCACGGGTCGCTATCCTGGCTGGTGGGCTTGTTCTTGGCACATTATACGCGGCCCTGGTTGCCCAGCAGGTCATTGATGGGCGTTTCACGCTGGCTGACTTCACACGCTTGCCGATGATCGTTGCCCAACTTGTCCTGTTAGGACTGATAGCCATTGCTATTTTTGCTGTCGTGATTATGCCATTTATGCTCCTGGCGGCCCTTGCTTCGATGATCAGTCCAGGGCTTTCCCAATTTGTTCTATTGCTTGGTCAGATGCTGATTCTTTGGATCAGTCTCTTCGGGGTTTTTACACTCCCTGGTATGTTAGTGAACAAGCGCAATCTATTTGGTGCTTTGTGGGATAGCATCCGATTAGTTCAGTGGAATTTGATGTCCACTATCTTTCTCCTGACGATTGGATTTGTCATCAACATCGCGCTGGGGATTGTCTGGTCGCTCGCCGGGTTAGGTTCCTGGCTTGTATTGGCAGCGATTGGTGGGCATGCGTTTGTGACGACGGGGATCATGGCATCACGGTTTGTGTTCTTTAAGGATCGCTATCGGTATTGGCGCGAGCTTCGAGAACAGCTTCTTGCTGAGTTGGAACGTCGTCGCGAACAGGGTAGCCAGCAAGCCTGATTTCACAAAATAGAATTTTATAGATACTGATTCGTCTTACGAATAGAGGGATGGATAATGGCGCAAAAGCAGCAAAGTCAGCCTGTCTACAATGAGGCAACCATTCAGCACCTGCGGGGGCTGGAAGCAGTACGTAAACGTCCTGGAATGTATGTTGGTGGGACAGATCTTAAGGCTCTTCATCATCTGGTCTATGAAGTGGTTGACAACTCCATCGACGAAGCTCTTGCCGGGGCATGTACTTCCATCGAAGTGACGATTCATCAGGATGGTGCGGTGACGGTGCTCGACAATGGGCGCGGCATCCCGGTTGGCATCCACCCAGTCGACAAGATTTCAACGCTCCAATTAGTCTTGACTGAGCTTAATGCCGGAGGGAAGTTTGGCGGGGGCGGATATAAGGTCTCCGGCGGGTTGCATGGAGTCGGTTTGTCAGCGGTGAATGCACTCTCGTCCTCGCTCACCGCAGAAGTATATCGTGATGGGCACATCTGGCGTCAAACCTTTGAGCGTGGCGACCCGATGACCGATGTCGATAAGATAGACAAAACAGACACGACGGGTACGCGTATCACCTTTATGCCAGACACAGAAATCTTCCCGGATGTTGAATTCCGCTATGATATCTTGATCCAACGGTTCCGCGAAATGGCGTTCGTGACACGTGGAGTCAACATTCGTCTGCGCGATGAACGTATTGAACCGTTTCCAAACGACCATTCCTTTTACTTTGAAGGCGGGATTGTCTCGTTCGTTCGCTACCTCAACCGCAATCGCAAGGGACTTCACAATGTCGTTTACGGCAGCCGTGTTTTCGAAGTAGAAGAGCTGAAGGGCGAGAAGATCGAGGCGGAGGTCGCGATTCAGTACGGGGACTACTATTCCGAATCGATCCTGGCCTTCGCCAACACGATCAACACTCCTGACGGTGGTAGTCACCTGGAAGGGCTTCGGGCAGCTCTAACTCGGGCCATCAATTACTATGCACGTAAGGCTGGTGTGCTAAAAGACAGCGACCCCAACTTCACCGGGGACGACACTTATGAGGGGCTAACGGCGATTGTTAGCGTTAAGCACCCCAATCCGCAGTTTGAAAGCCAGACCAAAGTCAAGCTGATGAACCCCGAAGTAAAAGGGGTGGTTCAGTCGTTGGTGACCGAGGTGTTTGGCGAATTTCTCCAAACTGAAACTCGCGCCGCGAAGTCCATCTATGACAAGTGTCTGATCTCCTCGCGAGCGCGGATTGCCTCCAAGCGTGCCAGGGAATTAATCCGGAGCAGCCCGCTGCAAAGTACCACCCTGCCCGGTAAGCTCGCGGATTGCTCATCCACAAATCCGGCAGAATCAGAAATCTATATTGTCGAGGGTGATAGCGCTGGCGGCAGCGCCAAGCAGGGCCGAGATCGTCACTTCCAGGCGATTCTCCCCTTACGTGGCAAGATTCTAAACACGGAGCGTGCCCGCCTCGATAAGGTGCTGGATAATCGCGAAGTCCAGGCGTTGATCTCTGCGCTCGGTGTCGGAATCGGTGATGAGTTTGATCTGAGCCGCCTGCGGTACGGGCGTGTGATCATCATGACCGACGCAGATGTGGACGGGGCACACATTCGCACACTGCTGTTAACCTTCTTCTTCCGGTATATGCCATCACTCATTGAGGAAGGGCATCTGTTCATTGCCCAACCTCCCCTGTATCTGGTCAAGCAGAGGAAGAAACAGATCTATGCCTACAGTGAAGCAGAGAGGGAATCGATTGCCAAACAGTTCGATGGCAACTTTGATCTTCAAAGGTATAAAGGTCTTGGAGAGATGAATCCTGATCAGTTGTGGGAGACCACAATGGACCCGGCGAATCGAATCTTACTTCAGGTCAACGTGGAGGACGCCGCTATCGCTGATCGCACCTTCGATATGCTGATGGGCAGCAGCGTTCCGCCACGTCGTAAGTTCATTCAGACTCATGCTCGGAATGTTCGTAATCTCGACGTGTAGGTGTTGATTGTGCTCTGTCTGTACAGGCCGGGGATCACTTCCCCGGCTTTTTCGTTGCCGATTGCCAAAGGAAGCTGAACGCAAATCGTATGACTTTCGTAGGGTGCAGGAGTTGACTTCCTGATCAGACTTCCCCTATACTATTTCTATGTATAGAGTACGCAAAATACTACTCCTAATCAGGGATCACTAAAGCACGCAGCGCATCTTGCCTGCGTGTTTTGCGTTTAGCGCAACCCGCTATATCAGCAACGCTTATTCCGGTAGGTTCGCACACAAAAGGAGATCAGAATGGATCATGGAATGATCGGGAAGATCGAAAAGGCGAAGCGGTATGCAGAAGAGCGCGACCGCATCAATTTTGAGCAATTCCGCGTCACCTTTGACGGCGAAAACAATCCGCATACCGTCCACTTCCAGGAAGGAAGCTGGCATTGTGACTGCGACTTCTTCAAATCCCGCGAGGTATGCAGTCACACAATGGCATTAGAGCGAATCCTAGAGGGAATGATCCCGATTCTTGCCTAGAGGTAAGCCTGTTAGAAGGCTTCCGATTTTTGACGCGCTCTCGGAGTCCCGCTATACTTTTCTATAGTCTTAGGGCGGTTAGCTCAGTTGGCTAGAGCGCGTCGTTGACATCGACGAGGTCATAGGTTCGAGTCCTATACCGCCCACAAAAACGCGCCGACGGGGTAGCCTCGTTCGGCGCTTCTTGTTACTTGTGTGACAAAAATAACAAGAGGGCCACAAGACTGTGACCCTCTCAACGACTGGGGAGGCAGGATTCGAACCTGCGATACCCGGCTCCAAAGGCCGGTGCCTTGCCGCTTGGCCACTCCCCATGATGGGGCAAATTGTACCATAGGGACTCTATGACAACAACCATGCCAACAGGTGTCGGTAAAGAGCAAGGACTTCAGGACAAAGCCGCTTCGATGAGTCTGTACGTCCATATCCCATTCTGCCAGACGCGCTGTTCGTACTGCGCATTTAATACCTATACAGGCATGGATGATCTAATCGAGCCATTTATAACGGCCCTGTGTCGAGAAGCGGCACTTGTTGCCCGGAGCGCGCCTATTCCGATCCCAACTGCCCACACACTATACTTCGGCGGTGGTACGCCCTCCTTACTAAGCCCTGAACAAGTTGAGAAGATCATCACCACATTTCGGGAACAGATTGACCTGACTGACGACGCAGAGGTCACGCTGGAAGTCAATCCGGGAACAGCGAACGCAGCCAAACTTGCGGCATTGCGATCTGCTGGCGTTAATCGTTTGAGCATCGGGGTGCAGAGTGCGCATCAAAGCGATCTGGTGATGTTCAATCGGAGCCATAACTTTGCAGAAGCTCGCGCAGCATTTGACGCGGCTCGTGCCACCGGATACGACAACGTGAGCATTGATCTGATGTATGGACTGCCAAATCAGACTCATGCCGATTGGCGCAGTACGCTCGAACAAACATTACCGTGGCAGCCCGACCATGTATCGCTGTATAGCCTGACTCTGGAACCAAACACACTGCTGAGTTGGCAAGTCCATCAGGGAGCATACCCATATCCCGATACCGACCTAGCAGCCGATATGTATGACGATGCCCGTGAAATGACCAGCCGGATGGGCTTGGCCCAGTACGAAATCTCAAACTGGGCCGTGTCCGGAAAAGAATCACGACATAATTGCCAATACTGGTTAAATCTCCCGTTCCTGGGTTTTGGGCCGGGCGCTCATGGAGCAGCCAGCGGCTTTCGCTATTGGAATATAAGAACGATCAAGGATTATATTGACAGGGTAGATAAGGGTACAGAGAAGTCGTATCCATTTTCACCCGCGCTGGCTGAATTTGAATCGATCTCACATGATGTCGCCTTGGCAGAAACAATCATTCTGGGGCTGCGTCTGGTGCGGCGCGGGGTCAGCTATATAGAATTCGAGGAGCGATTTTCAATGAATCCTCATGATCTGTGGGGCGCGACAATTGTAAAGTTGGCCGAACAAGAACTTCTGATGGAGGCAAAAGGCAAGCTATATCTAACTGAGAAGGCCTATTTGATCAGCAATCGAGTATTCGTTGAGTTTTACCCAGATGGCGATCAGTGATCACGGTTCAACAAAGAATCAACCAACTCATAGAGAGCTTCGCCAGCTGCGTGATCAGGCGATAGAGCTTCCAGATGGGAGACAGTCTGGCGAGAATAATCCTGGGCTACTGCTTCGGCGTATTCGCGCGCTTCTACCTCTGCCAGTAGGCGGACGGCATGACGCACTTTTTCTTCGGTCATAACTTCAGCCGCATATACGTCTTGTAGTTCTTCACTCCTGGCAAGCCCGTAAAGAACGGGCAGCGTCTTTTTGCGCTCCCGAATATCAACAGCCGATTCCTTTCCGATCACATCGGACTCGCCCCAGATGTCCAGAATATCATCCAAAACCTGAAACGCCAGCCCCAGATTTCTCCCGAACGCGCGATAGTGTTCGGCTTCGTCGTCACTGGCTCCCCCGGACAGCGCGCCCATCTGTGCGGCAGCAGCAATGAGGGCCGCCGTTTTGCCGGAGATCATATCGAGATATTCTGCTGCGCTTACATCATCACGGGTTTCAAAACTCATATCGAGATGCTGTCCTCGCGTGAGGTCGAGGCAGGTCTCGTCAAGAATCTGGAGCAGTCGAACCAGAACCGCCGGATCACTGGCGGGACCTGCCAGCCTGGGGATGGCAAGATGAGCCAGTGCAAACATCGCATCCCCGGCATTAATCCCCTGTTCCAAGCCCCATAGCGTCCATGCAGTTGGCTTATTGCGGCGAAGAGGGCTTCCATCCTGAATATCATCATGCAGCAGAGAAAAATTATGGATTAGTTCTACTGCTGCCGCAGAGGAACGGCCCTGATCGTGAGAGCCACAAACGGCTTCACAGGTCAAAAGCGTGAGCAGCGGGCGCACCCTCTTGGCGCGACCATCGTCAACAGGTTCGCCTTCCGCATCTACCCAGCCCATATGATAGTGCAACATGCGATAAAACAGCGGGGGGAAGCCATCACCCGGTGTTAGGACATTCCTTAGATCCTGCTCAACGATCGGAAGAAGACGAGTCGTATACTCGGCAAGAGAGGCCATTATTGTTTTGCCTGGGGTAGTTCGCCATCTCGAATCAAGGGGGTCTTCTGTAATACATCCAGCGTAGAGGCACTCACACAGAGCATTGCAATACAAAGCTGCGCGCTCAAGATACGGATTTCCTCATCAAGAGCTTCAGGAGATTGGGCAGCGGCTCGCAGAAACGGGCCCGCGATTCCCCCCAGCGTGGCTCCAAGCCCGATGCACTTGGCAATATCAATGCCATCCCGCAGGCCGCCGCTGGCGAACAGTGGCAGCGATGGCGCTCCCCGGCGTGCCATCTGTAAAGATTCAGCCGTTGGGATTCCCCAATCAGCAAAGGATCGAGCGACTTTTGCATGGAATGCTGATGGGGCACGATGATACTCTACTTCGCTCCAGGAGGTTCCTCCAGAACCAGCAACGTCAATTGCAGAAACACCTATTCCCGCTAGTTGTCGCGCCACCTGTTCGGAGATTCCCCATCCAACTTCCTTGACAACTACCGGAACAGATAGCTGCTGACATACAGCTTCGATCTTGTGGAGAAGTCCACTCCATTGCGTGTCACCCTCCGGCTGCACAGACTCTTGAAGTACGTTGAGATGCAGGATGAGGGCGTCGGCCTCTGCAATCTCAACCGCGCGGCGGCATTCATCGACACCATAGCCATAGTTGAGTTGAACAGCTCCCAGATTAGCAAAAAGAAGGATGTCTGGCGCAATATGGCGCACCTGAAAGGTGGGGATTAGTTCCGGCTTTTCGATAGCAGCACGCATCGAGCCAAGCCCCATAGCAATGCGATGCTCTTGCGCTCCTGCTGCAAGAACCTGATTGATTCGCAGCGCCTCTTCTGTTCCTCCGGTCATCGAAGAGATCAGCAGGGGCGTATCAAGTTTGCGCCCGAATAGCGATAAACTGGTATCTATTGCGTGGATGTCCAGTTCAGGCAGGGCCTGATGGACAAAACGAAATCGTTCCAGCCCTGTTGTAAGTCGCGGAAACTGTACATTCTCTTCCAGGTTGATGCGGATATGATCCGCTTTCCGCTGGTCAGTCTGGCTTGTCGTAACTTTCGCCATCAGGAAGTGTTCCTTTGGTTGGATGAGGGAATCTTACCAATCGGCATGATCCCCTGTCAAACCTATTATCTTCAACCTCAGCGAATTGTTGGAGGTGACAAATAGGCATGGTAAACTTCACCCTGGCATAAGGCATTTAATTCTTGGAGGATATGACATGAGCACAGAAGAACGTGTGCGAAAGATCATTGTAGAACTTCTTGGAAAAGAAGACAGCGAGATCACTCTGGAGGCGAGCTTCCGGGATGACCTTGAAGCAGACTCTCTCGATCTGGTTGAGCTAATCATGGAATTCGAGAGTGAGTTTGGCGGAGAGATCTCTGACGAGGAAGCCCAGAAGATCGTCACTGTCGGGGATGCCGTCACCTATCTCGACGAGAAGATGGCGAAGTCCTAACCAGTATTTGCTGCAAGATGCGCACACGGGTCAGACATCCTGACCCGTTTTTGTTGCCAGGGATCGCCCTGGTGGGAAAGTGCCAATAACGAAACTGCCCCCCTCCAGGATCACACTCAAGATCGCTCCGGCAAGAAAACTTACGAACCCCCAACCTGCCCTGATCGGCGTCCCAAAGAGAGCAGAGAACGGTTCACGCAATGCTGAATACGCATAAAGCGCCGCCCCCAGGGAAGCGAGAGTGAGAATCATTTGTGCGCCCTGTACGGCATGAGCCGGCAGTTTCTCCATGAGGAGTGACAACCCCACACCGATTATGGTAAGGCTTGCAATCAGGAATCGTAGGCCATACGAGTCGGAATTCCACAGTTGAAGCACAAAGGGATAGGGCGGCAGTAACAGAAACCCAGGAAGCAGGGCAGTCAGAACAATAAGCCAGCGCCTCCATGCTTTCTGAATACTCAGTCCCTTCCAGGCGGCAGCAATAGAGAGCAATGCGACGGACAGCCGCAGAATATCCGGCATAGAGTGCAGAGCGCCGCTTCGCACTTCGGGTAAGAAGGTTGCCCATTCTGCCAGATCAATCGCATTTTGTCGCAGGGCAACCGCCTCGGCAGGAATCCATGCCCCCCAAATCCCAATCCAGGCGGCAAACAAGACTACATGGCTCATTCGATCAATCGATCTATTCTCTACCATCATGCCCCCAGCTTCCCAAGCAAATCCGCGATCTGCTCATCCTCAGTGGACTGATCGGTGAAAAACGAGTCGATGAACTCGCTGCGGCGCATGCGGAGTGCCATCGGCGCAATGGTCTGAATATCCTCTAGCGTGACCTCAAGGCGTTTATCGGCAGCGGCATAGGCGCGTGCGGCTTCAAATAGCGCGAATTCGGCTCGATGGGAGTGAATTCTCAGTGCTTTTACCAGATCAAGTCCAGCAGATCGAATTGCAGGAGGCAGTTCTACTTGATTCAAGATTTCTTGCGCCTCGATGATGTCTTCTCTCGCATCATAGGTATCTTCCTGGAATAGATGAATGAATGCACGTGGTGTCTTTCGAAACGTGCGTACTCTCTCATACACGAGCTGACGCTCTGAAGACTCAAACAGTCCACTTACCAGCACCCTGAGTCCAAATCGATCCAGAATCTGAGGGCGAAGATGACCCTCCTCTGGATTCATCGAACCGATGAGGGCCAGGCGTGCGCGATAGGTGGCAGTCATCGGGCCTCTCCGCACCGTGTAATGACCCTGTGCAGCCGCATCAAGGATCGCATCCACGATTTCATCATTCAACAGGTTCACTTCGTCTACATAGAGCAGGTTTCGATCTGCTCTTGAGAGGATTCCTCGATCCAGCCGAACCCGGTTTTGCTGAAGCGCAATGCGCTCATTGATTCCGCCAACGACGTCCTCCATCCGTGCATTTAGCGGAAGCTCCATTAACTTCACCGAGGTACGTCGGGTGATGGTCTCACCAGCCGCCAGCTTTGCGGAACATTCTTCACATACTCCATCCGGGCCTAATGTTTCATAGTCTTCTGGCATGTCGCCAAACTGACAGGTGCTTTCTTCAATCGTGGGCAGAAGATCGCTCAAACCACGCGCGGCAGTAGTCTTCCCGGTACCACGCGGGCCGATCAACAGAGCGCCTCCAATGAGCGGATTGATCACCGTAAGGAGGAGGGCCGTGCGCATCTCCACCTGCCCGACCAGCGCCATGAAGGGGAAAGGAAGATGCTCTGCCAGTCCCATATCTTCGGGATGTACATCAAGTACCCGCTTCGATGTACGTCCTTCCAGAAGGCGCATTAAGATTGAAGTCGGTGGCCCATCACTACCAGCAAGGAGATGTTCAGGGATTTCCTTGCTGGGTGTTTCGTGCTGTTCTTTTTCGGTGTCGGACATCACAAAT
>JAHEME010000003.1:12539-22132 GCA_024643825.1 Chloroflexota bacterium
TATACCGATCGGAGGAAAAGAGGATAAAAAAAGCCGGGCATAGGAACCCGGCTGTACATGGCGAGTTGTGCGATTAATCCATATCGGGACGCATGTCGGAAACCCGCTTGAATACATCGGGGTCTTCTTCCAAGACATCGACGGTCGCATAATTTAATTCAGAAAACATGGGCGGCAAGGGGGGGCGTCCCGGCAGTTCAGGCTTGGGTGGCTCTTTGGGGATATCATTGCGTAGGGGCTTCCTGCTTACGGATCGCGGTCGTAGAATCCGCGAGTCGCGGCTCATACTCCCTACCCATTCCCCGTCAATAGTGTAAACGTCACTGCCATCAAGCCATGCTACCCAGGTCTTGGTCATATCCCAGATATGATCGCCAACACGGGTTGCGAACCAATCTCCTGCTGTTGTCCAAATAAACTCAGGCTTCATTATGCCTCTCCCCAACCCAATCGATTCGCCACAATGGAAGAATGCAGTTCCTAGTGCAGTCTCAACACAGAGTGCTGGAATATCGGGTGAAAATGAACATAGTTACAGGCAGAGCCTTTCGCGTTCATTCCAGACTACTCTGCTGAAGTTGCACTAGGATATGTGGAGAATTGAAAGACTGTTTCCCCTCATGGTAGAATGCTCACTACAATCTAGAATACCACGATCAATCGCGTCCAGGGAATTTGTTATAGGGTTGCAAGTAATCAAATGCCTCAGGAACATGAACCTTTGCCCTGCAAATACAAGAATTAGCCATCACGCCAGCCGCAATTAACTATGTTTATCGGAGGGTTTCTTGAATACAATTGACCATATTGTGGTCATGGCTGCATCGCCTAGCCGAGGAATGGAATCACTCACTCGTACCCGGCCTAAAGCGATGCTTCCTATTTTAGGAAAGCCGATGATCGGGTGGGTTCTAGAAGATTTCTATCAAACAGGAATACGAGATTTTACAGTCGTAGTGGGGGAGCATGAAGGCACGGTAGTGGAGTGGCTCACTTCGCAGTGGCATTCGGATGTGAAGCTGACATTTGCCCCACAGGGTCATCAGCGCGGGACTGCCTCGACGTTGTTTGCGGCACGTGGGTTTATTGATCGACCGTTTATCATCACTCCCTGTGACTTTCTTGTTTCTAGGGATCACATCGCAGGATTGGCTTCTTACTTTGAACTCCATAGCAGTGATGCTGCCGCCTTGAGCCTGTTTTACACTCCTGATGAAGCGACTTCAACCGCCAGCGTATTGCTTGATCCACGAGGCAATGTTGCTTACATCTCAGAAAAGCCAGTAGGCGCGCATCAGGACTACATGACAGTGAATCCCATCTATGCCTTCACACCAGATATTCTCGCATATCTTGATAAAGTACCTGTGATGGAAGACAGTGGGGAGCGAGTTCTGGCTACCGCTGTGCAGATGATGATTGACGATGACAGGCTGGTGGGCGCGGTGCAGGCGGATGTTCGTACACGCCTAGATGTCCCAGGAGACCTATTGGAAGCCAACCTGAGATTGCTCCAAGAACCGGAAGCCCATACAGTCCAGAGTGAAGTTCCATCCTTGGTCGAGATTGTTCCTCCTGTACATATTGAACATGGCGTTACATTGGGACAGGGTTCCATCATAGGCCCCAATGTGTATCTGGAATCTAGAACGGTAGTCGGTGCGAACTCCAAACTTGAGAATACTGTGGTACTTGGTCGAACCATTCGCCCTGACAGCCAGATTGCTCATGAGCTTGTAAGTGGAGATCGATGATGAATCGGGAAGAAGCGTTTCAGATTGTCACAAAATATATCAAGAATCAGGGCTTGATCCGCCATATGCTGGCCGTGGAAGCCGCTATGCGAGCGTATGCACGCAAGTTTGGGGAAGATGAGGACGCATGGGCACGGGTCGGCTTGCTTCATGATTTTGATTGGGAGATTCACCCTACCCTTGAGAAGCATCCGATGGAGGGAGCGCCCATTCTCCGGGAACGCGGCGTCTCAGAGGAGGATATTCGTTCTATTTTGAGCCATGCCCATCACTCCGGGGTTCCGCGAGAGACAATGCGCGATAAGGCCCTGTTTGCTGTGGATGAGCTTACCGGTTTGATCACAGCCGTTTCGTTGGTTCGCCCTTCCAGGGACATTCGCGATGTACAGGTGAAGTCGATCAAGAAGAAGTGGAAAGACCGCGCGTTTGCAGCAGGGGCCGACCGAGAAGATATTGAGCAGGGGTGCGCTGATCTTGGTGTACTGTTGTGGGAAGAGCATGTTCCCCTCGTTTTGTCCGCGATGCAGGAGATCGCAGCAGAACTGGGTCTCGATGGCAGCACCGCCTGATCCATTGTCATTTCGTGGGTAAACAACCTCATTCACGTATGGGAAAAGCAACTCCGAAACGGTATACTGCCGTGCGCATCGGGCAAACTTGATTAGCCTGAGCACGGTAGATAACTATGGCTCCCAGAGTAAAGTTTGATTTCTCGTCCATTGACCCACGTACCCGCGCAGTTCTGATTGGCGGTGTGCTGATAATTGTGCTTGCCGTCGTGGGTCTTATCAGTTACTTGGGGAGTCGTGTCGAAGATCGATCTTCGGCAGAGGGCACTCCAGATAGCACGGTGACTCTGCCCTCTGCCAACTCTCCATCTCCTTCGGCCCCGCCCACAGAGACTCCCACCACTGGACCAACTGCCACGATTGAGCCATACACATATCAGGTTCAGTCCGGCGATACGCTTTTCTTTATCATTCAGCTATTTGGCTACCGGGATACGGGCGTAGTCCCAGAAGTCCTGGCGATGAATGGGATGGCGAACGAGAATGATCTGATTGCAGGGCAAACCTTATTGATTCCGCGCCAGACACCCACGGTTGGGCCGACCTTTACAGCCACTAATACCCTCGATCCACTGGTCACCCCTCCCACATCGACTTCGACAGGCACGGCAGGGCCTACCGTTGATCCGAACATAACCGTCACCTACTCCGATTGCACACGCGATCATCGATGCACCTCTCCTGATGGACAGTTCTGGATCCATATTGTGCAGCCAGGGGATACCATCGCAGGTATTGCCTTTGCCTATGACACCAAAGTCGATTGCATTCTGCGAGAAAATGGCCTCCCGCAGAATCCAATCATCTTTGAGGGCCAGCAGATCAAAGTCTGCATTCTCGTCACCCAGACACCTACATTGACTCCAACAGGAGGGCCAGGGTCAACGGCGACTCCAACCCCCACACCGTCTGCCCCGTCTCTACTAGCGCCAGCGCAGAATGCGGAAATTCCCCGCAATCAGAATGTAACCCTGCAATGGGTGGACGCCCGCCCCCTCGAAGCGGGTCAGTACTATTTAATCGTGCTGCGGAACGTTACGACGGGAGAGGAAACGCGTCAGACAACGCGTAGCAGCAGCTACCGATTGCCCGATTCGCTGCGGCCCGGCGTGGGGCGATCTTTCCAATTCGAGTGGAGGGTTGTCATTGTGGCGGGCAGCAGCAATGATTCGCCGCTGATCAGCGGGCCGGGGATTCCGTTTGCCTTCACATGGGGATAGCGTTTGCTTCTAGATAGCCCCCAGACGACCAAACTCCTTCGCAAGTTCGCCCGCCGAAAGATGAAGCATAGTGGGTCGTCCGTGGGGGCAGGTGCGCGGCGATTCACATGTCTCAAGCTGGCGGATCAAAGCCTCCATCTCTGCATAGCTCAGTACCTGCCCAGCTTTGACAGCCGCTTGTTTGCATACCCGCGCGATCAATTTTTGCTCGGCGGTAGCTTCCACAGGCATGTTTCCGCATTCAATTTCACTGATTGCTGCTAACAGCGCTTCTACCGGGTCGTCACCAGAAACCAGAGCAGGCACGGCTTGCAGGCGAACCGTGTTGCGTCCAAACGGCTCTACTTTGAAGCCTGCCGCTTCCAATTCGGCATGATTGGACTCGATCAGGGAAATTTGCTCAGGCAGAAGTTCTACAGATAAGGCTTCCAGCATTTCCTGCGAAGCGAGGGTATGTCCCTCACGCTCTGCCATGAACTGCTCGTAAAGTACCCGTTCATGGGCCGCGTGCTGGTCAACCAGGTACATTCCTTGCGGGCCTTCCGCCACGATATACGTCGCCCCTACCTGACCAACCACACGCAGCATCGGAAGTTCGCGCTTCTTCCGAGGCATGGGTGTCTCATCCTCAGATCTATCGGGTTCTGGCATGCGCTGCTTCCCATGTTGCCCCGGTGTTTGCACCTCAAGATCGATGCCAAGTTGGTTCATACGCTCCGTAGTGATCTGTGCGATCCGATCCCTTCGTGCCACCATCTCCGGCGACCCCCACAGGACTTCCGTGCGCACTCCTGGTGGGGGTGCATTATCGACCAGCGTGCGACGCACGGCACGTTGGACAGCACTGAATACGGCATCCGCACGGCGAAAGCGCACCTCTGCTTTCGTAGGGTGAACGTTTACATCAACCTCATCAGATGGGAGTGTGATCATCACGACGGCGACCGGGTATCGCCCTGTCATTAGCATCGTATGATACGCCTGAATAACTGCGTAGGAGAGGCTGGAGTCCTGCACCCATCGACCATTCACAAATACAGTGATCTGATTACGATTGGATCGATTGAGGGCGGGAAGACCGACAAAGCCTTCCACAGAAATAGGGGGTAAATCATCGCGTCGTGAATCAGTCTCACCTGATTCGATTGCTATCATCTGGCTGGCAGTCTCAAGCCCATAGATAGAGCTTAGTGCTTCCGCTAGATCGCCGCTTCCGTTGGTATGAATCACTTCCTGCCCGCCATGCGCCAGCACAAATCGAATATGCGGATAGGCGAGCGCATAGCGGCCAATGAGTGCCCCGATATGACTGCGCTCGGTGCTTTCCTTCTTCAGAAACTTGAGCCGGGCGGGTACATTGTAAAAGAGGTTTTCGACTACGATCACAGTTCCCTGCGGGGCGCCGATGATCTCGCGTCCTGTGACACGCCCGGCTTCCAACCGGAGCCTCGTACCATAGTTCTCGTCCGAAGTACGAGATACAAGAATCATCCGGCTTACTGCGGCGATGGATGCCAGAGCCTCCCCGCGAAATCCTAAGGTCAAAATATCATCGAGGTCTGCCACTGCGGAAAGTTTGCTAGTTGCATAACGATGAAATGCAAGTTCGACCTCTTCAGCAGGAATTCCCACCCCGTCGTCAGCCACTTGTATTAGTCGCTGACCACCTTCCAGCAGTTCCACAGAGATATGGCGTGCCCCCGCATCGATCGCATTTTCCAGCAGTTCCTTGACCACAGAAGCGGGGCGCTCAACGACCTCCCCTGCTGCGATTTGACTGGCAACTTCCGGTGGCAGCACATGAATTGCCATTTCCATCCCCTTTACAAAAAAACACCGATGATTCTCTCACCGGTGGTATTGTAGCGCATACGTCTGTCAGTTTTGACACAACTCAAATGAACGGAAATGGTTACAGAATCCCGTTACGAAATGCCCCTCACCGAGATCATAACTCATCCACCGAACGGATGGGCAGTGTTAAGTGAAAAGTGCTACCTGCCCCAAAAACACTCTCAACCTCAACCGTGCCGTTGTGTGCGGCGGCAATTGCCTTTACCAGAGCTAGCCCCAGGCCGTTTCCCCGTGGGCGAGCGGGTTCGCCTTCACGCTGAGGAACGCGGAAGAATGCCTCAAAGAGTCTCTTCTGATCCTCTTCACGGATTCCGATCCCATGATCCGTGACAGATACCCTGATTTGCGGATGATCGGCATCCGCAAATTGAAACGCATGCACAAGAATCTCTTCTCCTTCAGGCGTGTACTTCAAAGCGTTATTCACGAGATTGGTAATCGCCTGTCGATAGAGCATTTCGTCTGCCGCAAGCAGTGGAAGCTGATCTTTGGCGTCGAACTCCAATGTGATTGTACGATCGGGAGCCAGCGTTCCCTGCTGCGCGGCGATCTCATGCAGCAATGTCTCTACATCGACCATAGACAACTCAAGTTCAGCCTGATCCCCAAACTGAAGACGGCTGAGATGTAACAGGCGCTCGGTCAGATCGGAAATACTGTCGATTCCGTTATTGACCTTCTGGATCGCTTCTGCCTGCTTTTCGTTCACTTCGCCAATCATGGGTAGCAGCGAGAGGTAGCCCCGCATATAGGTCAGGGGAGAACGTAAGTCGTGCGATACCATGCGCAAGAAAACAGTCTTGATATTATCTAGCTCGCGCAGAGCAGTGATGTCTCGCATCAAAGCTACACGTCCTGTGATTGCACCATCTGGCCCAACAATAGTTGACGAGTTTGCCAGAAGAGATGTCCCCTTTTCTCCTGGCATCTCGATCACAGATACAGGTTCTTGAAGATCAGTCAATAGGCTTGCCAGTTCAGGGACTCGAATAACTTCACTGACACGCTGAGTCATAGCATCTTCAGCCCGAACCCCCAGAAAATTCTCCGCTGCTGGATTCATGAGGATAATCCGGCCATTGTTGTCGGCGACGATCATCGCATCAGTCGTGCTGGCGAGAACAGCTTGCAGCTTTCCACGCTCGGCTTCCACTTCAGCAAAAAGACGAGCATTTGCAATGGCAATGGCAGCCTGACCCGCCAGCGTTGAAAGGAATGTCATCTCTGCCTGTTCAAACATGTGCTCGTGATCGTAGGCAAGCCAGAAAATGCCAAGAAAGGATGATTCACTACGAAGTGGCATCGCCACCAAACTCTGAATGCGTGCGGGGAGTGCCGTCATATCTAGCGAATTGCTTGCCCGCCAGAGTTGGCTAATGACAACCGTTCCCTGACGCTCTACCAGTGACATAAGCTGAGAATCAAGCGGAGCGATCACCGCTGCCGCCTCGCCTGCTGCATAACTTTCTGTGACATCGCCAATGCGTTTTTGGACGACAAGTCTGATGCCAATAGCATTGGTCACTTCGAGGGCACTGCTGAGGATGGGAGGCATTGCCCTGAATAGTTCCAGGCTTGAGGACACACTGCGACTTACTCGAAGGAGCCGTTCCTGCTCGTCCAGACGATTCTTTAGATCAATGCGCATTCTCTCAAAAGCGCGACCCAGCCGTCCAATCTCGTCTTCCCCGGCTAGATGAATCGGCTCGGAGAAATTGGAGGAAGTAAGAGCTTCGACTCCCCCTAGCAGCACATTGAGCCGATTGGTAATCTGCCCCATCATGGCTGCGAGCAGCGGCAGGGAAACTCCGGCAATCAGCACGAACAACCCCAGAACAGGTAGTGCGATCTGTGCTGCCAGATTCAGTACTACCTTTTCTGGCACGGTGACAACGATAGACCAATCCTCAACACTATCAGCAGGCAGTCGATAGATCAGTTCGTGCGTGCCATCCGGGCTGAGATCGCGGATCGTTGTCCCTGGCAGCATGTTGCCAGCGACAATGTGAGCGTCATTGAGTTCAAAAGTAGAGGATGCCCGTACATCAGCGGGATCGATGATAATATGATCCTGTCCATCAATGATGAAACCCGTCCCAGCATCAAGGAATCCACCCTGTAAGAGGTCCATGCCAGGCTTAAGGATTGGATTCTCCCCAATTCGTGTTCTTCCAATCAATACCCCGGTTGGCTCTGCTCTATCAGAGCCAACTACAGGAGCTACAAAGCTCATTTGTGCATCTGATTCTGTGGTCGGAGAAATTACTACTTCTCCCGATACGCTGCGAGATAAAGCAGCTTCTACAAGAGTGGCTTCTTCGGGCGATAGGATGACTTCGTCGCCAGTGGCGGGGGCATAAAAAGAGCTGGATTTCCCCTGGGTATCCACATAGACGATCTGCTGAAAAAATGAGTTGTCCTGAGTATCGACTGGTGGATCTGCTCCACCAAGATGGCTGCTTTGAGCCAGATTATAGATGCTGCTCCGGCCTATCTGAACGAACAAGGAGACGTTCTCACGGATATTGAGTGCATCGCGGGAAAGCTGATCGACAACGAATCGTGTTGCCACCTGATAGGAAGACAGAAAAAGTGTTCCCATCAAGGTGAGGATAGCCGCGACACCCAGCGGGACGAGTGTGTATAGAATTCGCTGGCTAATATTGCGTTCCCAGGGAGGGGGTATCAGTTCGGCTTTTGTCGAGGGGTGAATATCGGGACGCCACACAATTATGCCTTGAGTCAGAATCCCCGGCACAACGGAGACCAGGGCATACACAAGCGCAAGCGGGCCAAGAGATTGAAACGCCTGCTCCAGATTCTCCAGGCCAGAAGTGTTCCCCGTAGTCATGATGGCAAACAGAGTAATTGGCCAACCTATCAGTATCACACTCAATGCAGCGGCAACGAGCGGCTGGCGAAGCGTTCTTCCAAGCCAGCCTTGATACGGTTGGTGGAGCATTGCTGCGCTGGCAAGACCGATCAGGGCCATTTCAAATGGTTGGGTGATCCGCCCCGTAGCCAACAGCATCCAACTGATCCCGGTTACGAGTCCCACAACCATAGCTGGTCCCCGTCCCAGCCATAACGAGCAAAGAAGTATCGGTAGTAGAGCTAGCATTGCAGGAGGGACAAAGGAGGAAGCAAAGTTTACTGAATCGGGAGCGTGCAGAAGCACAGCGTGACATAGCACTGCGCCACTGGCAGAAAGGGTTGCAAGGAGTATCCACCCACGACCATTCAACCGATGGAAATCAGAACTATTTCGGATGAAAAGGAAGATGGTCAGAACGGCATAAAGGAGAACAACCAGCACCCCGTACCATGAATTCTGTGCAGAGATCCCAGGTTGAACGGGTGTGTGGATGGCAAACCACTCGATAGGCATCGAGGCGTGTCCCATATTCTGGCACAATTGTGGATAGAGTTGGAGTATAGCATTGCGCCTATACCCCGGCAAAACGAACGATCAATCCACATCGTGCGCTATTACGGCATAGTTCCTGCAAAGTCCATTTGATGGGCAATATAGATTAACTCATGGCGCTCGATTTGAGCGTGTCTCTCTCGAATCCAACCGCCAAACCGATCTGCCTCTATCTCTGGACAGCCCATCAAGGCAGAGGCGATAGTTTCAATGATAAAGTGCAGGAAATAGGCTTCGTCCTCTGGATAGCCGTCTGTACCAGCAAACACCGCCCAGTCCGAACTTCCGGCAGCGTGAATCTGTGCCCCTGCGGTTCGTAGATGCTGAAACAGATGTCGTCCTGTAAAGCGGTCTCCAGATTGATTTCCTTCTACTTCTCGCGTGTCCATGGTCTGATGATAAAGTTCCATGACGACTGCATCATAGCCAGGATCGATGGATGGCTCCAGAATAGTTTCACCGTCAAAATTGATCGTGAAGTAGAAATGCCCTCCAGGGTGGAGCAATGAAAGTATTGGTTGCAATGATGTGCTCAGATCAATTAGATCGAGAAACGCATGCGCGATGAGTAAATCGTAGCCCGGCTTCGACTGTCTTTGTTTGATGAAATCGAATACATTGATTGCCTCAAGATGTACTTGGAGTGATCCTGGTTGAGCTTTAGCTAGATGCTTTTGCGCAAATGCGACGTTCTCTGGTGAAGAATCGATGGCTGTATAATGTCCATTCTGCTGAGGCAAGAGATTCCAGGCAACAATCCTATCAATCA
>JAHEME010000231.1 GCA_024643825.1 Chloroflexota bacterium
CACGCCCAGTAGTGACAAACCAAGTATCCCGATCAGCAGCCCTGCTCCTGCCAAAGAAAATCCGAATTGCGTGGAAGCTCGGATAGAAAATGCCCCCCCCCCGGTGAGCCAGCCTCCTACCCCGATTGC
Source organism: Chloroflexota bacterium (assembly GCA_024643825.1). GTDB lineage: Bacteria > Chloroflexota > Anaerolineae > Aggregatilineales > UBA3940 > JAHEME01. The sequence continues at coordinate 130 of JAHEME010000231.1, forward strand.
GACCAACGACGCCCCTACGAGAGCAATCCTTGCTTTGTTGATCTCAGCAATTTGTGGCAGGGTGAGGTATGTCCCTACAATCCAGACGACTCCCGCAAACGCCACGGTCAACAATACCATACGCCCCTTAGCCGAGAGTTTCTCGCGCAGCAAGCTATCGATGCCAAAAGTGGCTAGAAGAGTAATGCTCAATGCGACTACAAACCAGGCCCGTGATGGAACTCGAAACCAACTAAAAGCCGGGATCGCACGAACAACCAATCCAAAGAGAGGGGTATGGTTTCCAAGCGCCCAGAGGACTGAGACTATACTGACCGCCCACAGAACTACCATGAAACGCCAGTCCCTGCGACGCAGAGCGATGCAAGCCAGAACAACCGCCGGAATAGTTAAGTATGTCACGAACTCATGTCCAGAGCATACGTGACCACTTATCATGATTCCGGCCAGACACAGCGGGGGCAGCGATTGCGCCGCCGCATCTGCAATCGTCAGGTGGCTCCGAGTAATGAATGGACTGAGCGCCACCAGAGGAACCCACTCCACCGCTGCCAACAGTATTGCAATAAGGATGGCGAATGCCCATCGCCAGAGTGTACGTCCTGTCTCAGTGGGGTGGAAGAGACCCTGCGACACAACATAAACGCCGCCGAACGGAATCATGTAGAAAGCGATCCTCAGATCAGCTAGTGCCAACATCGCGAGAATCACGCCAAGGACAACCGCTTCTTGCAGCCAAGCAGCTTTCGCCATCCGTTCCACTGCCCAGAACAGCCACGGAACCCAGGCAAGCCCGTATAGAATATCGAGGTGGCCTGCGCCAAGATGTGCAACCATCTTCGCATTGAGTCCCCAGGCCAAGACAGCAAAAACTGCTGCAAGGGGGTGCAGAGCTTTCTCCCGCGCCCACATGATGATCCCCCACGCTGACCAAACTGCATGCAAATAGATCATAAGATTGAGATGGATCGTCGGCGGCACAACTAGCACGAGCCACTGAGGGGGATACCACACTTTATTTAGAGGATTGGCTGCGAAGGGCTGGCCGAGCATATGGCTGGGATTCCACAGGGGCCATTGCCCATGCTGCCACACACTTTCGCGCAGAAAGAGGGCATTCGGCCAGTGCGAGATTGCCGCATCGGAATAGGGACTTCCCGGTGGGAAGGGAATCGTACCCGGTGGAACCAGCCAAAGATACGCAGCAAGCACAAATAGAATGCTGCCTAGCTCGATGAAAAGCCAGATTTGCGGGCGATTACTATCTGCCAACAGCATAGATCGCAATGGCTGAATTGTTGGCTTCAAAAACAGGTGCACCAGTAGGAAGGCAGGTATCAGCAGCGTCTGGGAGCATGCGTTCCTGTGGGCCAACGATTACATAGGAAACATGTTCTCGTGTCACGATGGAACAATCCCGTCCCGCATAGTAATCAAGCACCTCTTGACGTCGTTCATCCGCTTTCAGGGTTTCAAACGGATGCCCGTAGACAACACGAGGCCCCACTTCAGGAACAAAGAGACTTAACGTTGGGGAGGCGAGCACCACATCATTCGGTGCATCACTTGCCCCAAGCCATTGAAGTGCCTCATCTTCCTCTATGGTAATGTAGTAGCTATCGGAACGAATAGATGTAGTTCCTATCAGCGGAATTGCGATGGCAAGAACTGTCGTCGGCAGGAAGGATAGATACATGCCTACTATCACCGGGATACGCCAACGCGCGCCCAAACTCGCTGCAAGTACGCGCCATAATCCTCTCGCTGCATAGACCCCAAGAGGGAGCATTAGCCCCATCGCAAAGCGACGCTGCAACTGCAGTGGCCCGTATAGCATTACAGCCGTAACGATGATCCAACCTAGGAGGAAGCCATCACCAGCATCGAAGCTGCGGCGGGACACCCATACTGCCAGGCCAGCCAGAATTAATAGTGGCCCGTAGGCAACCAGATACTCCCATACAGGTGGAGATAGCGTTGCATTCTGACGCATCCACTCCTGGAACACTGGGTTTTGAGAGGAAAAAGCCCAAAGATCATACAGGGCAATGGGAAGACTAAATACGATAACGATTCCGCCGCGTGCCGCCTGCTTGCGTGGGAATCTTCCAGTTCGTATCCATAACCAGAGGCATAGTATTCCGTAGCCTACACCCATTGGTACAAGAACAAAGGGAGAAATACTGGAGAGTATGATGGATGCCGTCGCCAGCGCAATCGTGCGTGTATCTACTTCCAGCGGTAGCAGAGGCTCCGTAAGAGCACCTTCAACCAGAAGATGCGCAAGTGCTGCTGCAACTGCAATAGCCCACGGAAAGTGAGGGTTTGCGTAAACAGCCTGGAGTGGAAATCCCTCAGGAAGCCGCAGCAGATCAGGGGTCGCATAGCCGGAAAATAACGATAGCCAGCCAAACCCCGCCCCCAGGACGGTTAGCAGCCAGGTAACACGTCGCTGCTCGATGCTATCCGTCCAATCAGCCGCGAAGCGATACAGGCTTATGAACATAAACATCCCACCGACGAGACGTGCAGCATGGAAAATCAGGATCGGCTCCAGGTGTAAGAGCCGCGCCACATGGCCTAGCGCAAGGTAAAAAGTAAAGATGGCAACCCCAGAGTGCGCTTCTGGTGTATAGGGCAGCCGGAAAAGCCAATGTCCATCATATCCCTGGTACATCTTTGCCAGATACGACGCGCCGTCGATAGGATTTACCAGAATTCCCATGAACACATGGTGAGGGGCCGCAGCCGCATACGCCCATGCGAAGGGGATAGAGAGTATTACAAGCAGCAACGCACCTGCAATGAATACCCATCGCCATTCCGAGTTGTCAATTACGCCCTGTATCATAACTATCTTTCTTTACAAAGCAGGAAAGACTCCGCAACCGAGCCGCACACTGTGCAGCGGTTGCCTGCGTCATTTAGCAGATAGTATAATGGCCTATGTACCAGCGAGACAATACAGAGGTGCCCCACCTTCTGGAATGTTCATCTACTTTTTCTTTTTTGAGGCAGCCACGTGAGTCAAGATGCCGCGCTCTTTCGCCTGCAAACCCTCGACAGCCAGATTGACTCTGCCAGAGAGCGTCTGGAAGAAATCACTCGACTCTTGAGCGAAAATCACCTGGTTCGTGATGCGCAGAAAGCAGTCGAGATTGCCTCAGTACTCCAGTTAGAATGGAAAACGAAATCAACTGATCTTGAGTTGGAACGCGGGGCGCTGCGTGATGAAGCAGATGCTGCCGAGAACAGACTCTACTCTGGGAAGGTTCTCAATCCACGCGAGTTGACTGACCTTCAAGACAAGGTGCGTGAACTACGTCAACGTGGAAGTGCTGCCGAAGAATCAGCGTTAGAAGCGATGATGGAAGCGGAAGACGCTCAAATCAACGAAACCAAAGCAAGGGCGAATTTAGCACAAGTTATGGAAAAAGTGTCTCAGACATCTGGCGCACTTCTTAACGAGCGAGTGTCTTTGGAAGATCAGATTGCCCAAGCAGAACGAGACATTTTACAGACACGTTCCGAGATCAGCCAGCGGATGTTGGCCCATTACGATGAACTTCGGAAACGATCTGGCGGAGTCGCTGTAGTTAAGATGCGCCCTGGTAATGAATGCGGTGCCTGCGGTGTAGGGATGACGTCCCAGCAAGCGCAGCAAGTTCATCATGGCGAAATGCCCCCCTGCCCTACGTGTGGGCGGATTCTGGTTAGTTAGGAGCTGAGATGGCACTGGATATTATTTCTGCCGTGGCAGGCGCTGTTGTTGCTGTAGGGTTAGGCATTCTGATCTATAGCCAACGTGCCCGTCTGACCACATTACGCAGTTCAGCCGCCGAAGGTGTTGTTACGGCGAGGCGGAGACTCTCTCGTGGGCTTGATGGTCGCTATCGAGATTCAGTCATAGCCTATGCCAATACGCAGCATCTTGCGGGACACCTTATCCCTCTGGAACGCGTAGCCGTGCGGCCCCGTTTCTATGGGCTTCCATTGCCGCATAACCCTCTGTCCGACGAAACGGCGATTGGAATTGAGGAGCCTCTCGAACTGATCCCCCTTACCCCGGACTGGCCTCAGGCGATGGCTCCTTATGATCCAGAGGGGATCCCACTGAACCGTCTTCTCCGGGCGGGGCAAAGCCTGGCTCTACTTGGACTTCCTGGGAGCGGGCGCTCAACGACCCTTGCCCTTATCGCTCTGCTCGTTGCGAGGCAGACCGATTCATTCCAGGAGGGTGGACTTCTCAATCATCCTCGTCTACCTCTGTTAGTCCACTTGGCAGATATTGATCTTTCGTCTACCAAGGTGACAGACGGCACAGACCTCTTAACTCCGCTCTTTGATGCAGCAGATTCGCAGTTGGGGGGACTGGCAGGCCCTGCACTCTCAGCTATTCGCAATCAATTTGAATCAGGCGGTGCAGTCATTCTGGCAGACGCATGGGATGAACTTTCGACCGACAGCCGCATGAAGATTGCGGAATGGCTTGGCCTGCTGATGTCAACGTACCCTGGGAACCAACTTGTCGTAGCCGCAGCTCCATCAGGCTACAAGCCCCTTTTTGATATCGGCCTTTCGCCCGCCTACGTAATGCCCTGGGCCAGCGCCAGCTACCACGAATTAGCTCAATGCTGGGCCGCCGCCTGGCCTGACATTGCCTCGACTCCGACAGAAGTCGTTTCTGAACCTGATGCAGATATGATGCGCACCGCCATCCGCGGGAATCGGTCTCGAACTCCTCTGGATGCAACTCTCAAGATTTGGGCAACATACGCCAGGGACGATCCGGGAGTTGGACAGATCGGCTGGTATCGCTCTTACGTGAATCGCAGCATCCCTGCGCGCGATCTTCGGGCGGGGTTAGAGCGAGCAGGAGAAGAGTGGGCGCAGTTCTACGAATCAGATGGCCTGACTTTTGATGTCCTTAACCGTCACCTGGATACCGCACGCAATACAAGCCCACAGCGATCTGCTGTAAGTACACCCGACTTTGTATTTAGCATCATGAACCAGGTTCATCTGATCACTCAGCGCGCTAATGGGAAGGTGACATTTACTCACCCTGTGATCGGGGCGTATCTTGCAGCGGAGGCTTTGAAAGATAAAGCCATACAGGAGTGGCTGCTCGAAGACCGAGCACGCAACGATCTTATCATGCCCTTCCTAGCTCAATTGGCTGATCTCACTCCGTACGTTGAGGCCAGACTGTCAGAAGGTCAAACGATCCTGGAGCACCCAACGCTGATGATGGCTTCCTGGGCATCAGAGGCAGATTCAAAGGGACAATGGCGAGCTGAGGTATTCAAGCAATTGACCAATTACTTCATTGCACCGTCCAACTACCCATTGACACGGGAACGTACAATGGCAGCGTTGGTAGCATCCAGAGATCGAAACGTCGCCTTTATCTTTCGGCAGGGTCTTCAGAATCCAAATATCAATGTTCGGGTATTGAGTGCTCTTGGGCTTGGCGCACTAGGCGACCCAGAAATGCTAGTACATCTGGGGGAGGCACTGCGAGACCCAGAGCCACTCGTCGAGGCGGCAGCAGCACTGGGCATCGGCG
>JAHEME010000232.1:0-3204 GCA_024643825.1 Chloroflexota bacterium
CTCCGGTTTTGCGCACCACCGGGTTATGCTACAATGCCACAGTGCGGAAGGCCCGTCACCGGGATCGGGCCAGAGCCGCGCGCATCGCCAGGGAGGTGGGGAATGGCGGTTCGACTGCAAAAGCTGCTCCGCCTGGAGCCTGAGGAAGCGCCAATGGTGCTCGCCCTCGGAACCGTCCTCATCTTCAACTCGATCACGCTCATGATCAGCGATGTGGTGGCCGTCTCTGGCTTCCTTGCCGAGGTCGATACCTCGCGCATTCTGCTAGTGTGGCTGGTCTCGATGCTGGTGGTGCTGTTGTTCGCCAGAGCACAGTCGCGCGTCATCGACCGCTTCGCGCCGCAGACCGTGCTGGCAGCCGGAGCCGTGATCATGCTCGCCAGCTATGCGCTGATCCGAGGGTTGTTCGCCGTCGGCGCGCCCCCGGTGATCAACTACGCGCTGCTCTACCTGCTGGTGACGGTGCAGAGCCTGTTCTTCCCACTGGTGTTCTGGGTCGTCGCCAACGACATGACGAACATCGCACAGGCCAAGCGGCTGTTTCCGCTGCTGACCAGTCTGGGCGTGGTTGGCGAGTTGATCGGGCTGGCGCTGGCAGGATTGGCTCCCAGCATCCTGCCGCGATTGGGCATTGTCAACGAGGAACTGCTCACCCTCAACGCGATCTTATTTGTGGGGACATTCGCCGTGCTGATCGCCACCGTCAGATCGCAGCACAGCGAGAAACATACCCACCAAACGAACCCCGCCGAATCCTCGAACAGCGATACCGATGGAATGCCGAATGCCCGCCGCTTCATTCAACAGGTGGCGGCCTTCCGCTATCTGGCGATCTCCACTGTGTGCATTGCGCTGGCAATGGCCGTCATCGAATACAACTTTCTGGTCCGGTTTGAGACTCTGACCCACTCCGTCAGCGAGAACTTCCAGCAGTTCTACAGCCTGTTCTGGCTGGTCGAAACGATCTTCTCGCTGCTGATCAACGCTTTCGTGATCGGAAGAATCATCGAACGATTCGCGATTCAGACGACCTTCCTCTTCACACCCGGAACACTGGTCGCGAGCCTGCTGGCGGCCCTGTTTGTGCCCACGGCGGGAATGGCCCTGTTCGGTTACGGATTGTCCTACCTCAGCGGTGAATCGCTGGATGAGTCATCCGAGAAGATGTTTCAGGCCCTTGTGCCAGAAGCGCGTCGGGGGCGCGTCAGCATCGCCATGAGCAGCACCCTCCCGGCGGTGGGGCGCATCGCGGGGGTGGTGCTGATCGCCGGGGTGCTGGCCGCTTCCCGGTTGAGCAGACACCCCATGACGGCGTCAGGGATCATGGTGGGGCTGGGCGCTGCGATAGCCCTGATAGGCATGATCAACGCGGTGCTGGTGAGCCGATCCTACGATGCCAGCCTGCTCGATTGGCGGCTCGCCCGCCGCGAGCGCACCGTGAACCTGGGCAAAGATGATCCCCCAGCAGGTTGATTCGGGATCGCAGCGGGCCGATCTTTGTGGCGCTGGCATGGATGTGGTTTCTTGGTCTACTGGGGGGAGCAATGTGGGCCGCCCGCAGCCTCCGCTTCCCTGGCTGCTTCCTCCTGATATCCGACAAGTAGAAGTGGCAATCCGTAGTGATCCCCCAATCGTGGCAATTGCCCCAAACCAACGGCGGGCTTATACTGTGCGTATTCGCCAACATCTAGAAACCGTATGACACCATCACTAACCGATCACCTACTAAAGCTCGAAGATTCCGGGTTGATCCAGCTTGCCAAGCTGGAACCTGATCTTGAGTACCTGTTCCGGCATGCGCTGGTGCAGGATGCCACCTACGAATCGCTGCTCAGGCAGGATCGGCGGGCGCTGCATCGCACCGTTGGCGAGACTCTCGAAAGCCTCTACCCGGATCGGCTGGCGACGCTGGCCCCTGCGCTGGCCCATCACTACGACGAAGCGCATGATTCCGAGCGCGCGCTGCATTATGCGACGATGGCGGCTGACCACGCCTTCGCACAATACGCCAATGAAGAAGCCATCGCGTTCTACACGCGCGCATTGGAGATTGCCAGCACGGTCGAGGAGGTTCCCTCCGAGGCACGTATTCACCTGTATCGCAATCTGGGGCGCGCGCGGGAGCTTCGCGGGGAATACGAGCAGGCACTGACGATCTACGAGGCAATGGAAAACGAGGGCACGAGTCGGGCTGACTCCGCGACGATGCTGGCGGCGCTGACGGCTCGCGCCACGATCCAGGCCACCCCTACCCCGGTGCAGAACCCCGATCTGAGCATCGAACTCTCCGAGCGTGCCATCGCCCTGGCGCGCACGCTGGGCGACCGCGCGGCTGAATCGCGCAACCTGTGGAACATCGGGCTGGCGCACATGTATGGAACTGGACAGGCAGAAGCCTCTTCCCGGCACATGGAGCAATCGCTGGCGGTTGCGCGTGAGCTACATCTTGACGAGCAGATCGCCTACACTCTGACTGACCTCGGAAATCTGTACTCGGTCGTCGGTTCCGCTGAGAAGGGCCTCGTCGGGTTGAAAGAAGCCCGCGGCCTATGGCGTTCACTGGACAACAAGCCGATGCTGTGCTTCTGCCTCAGCCTCTCGGCGGAGATCAGCGCCATGGTCGGCGACCTGGACACGGCGCTGGCGTTTACTGCCGAGAGCGCCGAGATCGCCAGTTCGATTGGCAACGCGGAGTCGGTGGCTTATACCGCTGCGATGACCACGCTCATCTACTTGATGCGCGGCGATATGGGCCAGGCGATCCGTCTATCCTTTGAGGCGGAAGAGGCTGCAACTTCTGTCGGATCGAAAATATTGAGCGTGATTCCTCGGAGCTTTCGAGCCACCACCTATGCTGCCATCGGAGCCTGCGAGCAGGCGACGGAAATCCGAGATAATCTACTGAACTCCATGCGGAAACTGGGGGGAGTGCCCGCGATCTATGAGGGGCAGATGCTGATCATGCTGAGTGGCGTGGATATCGCCTGCGTTGACCCCCGCGACCTTTTGCAGCAAATGACGGAGAGAGTGGAGAGACTCGCAGCAGCGAACCACCATATTGATGTCATGTTGTGGGGGGGAGCAGGGCTGGCGGAAGCCCACCTGCGCATCGGCGATCTGGATCAGGCGTTAGCCCACATTGACCGTTTCCTTTCCTTCGCGCAGGAAAACGACTGGCACAGCCGCAGAGCGGAGGCCTTGGAG
>JAHEME010000232.1:3214-5694 GCA_024643825.1 Chloroflexota bacterium
CCGAGGCGCGGGCAATGGCGGACAGGATCGGGCTGGTACACGTTCAGTGGCGGGTCTATGCCGCGCTTGCAGAGAACGAGGATCGCGATGGGAACGGGGACGAAGCCGCCAATCTGCGGCGCGAAGCGCGCGCCATCGTAGATCGCATCGCCTCCTCGCTGGATGATCCGCACCTGAAGCGCGGTTTCTTCGCCCTGCCGGAAGTCCGGGCGTTGATCCGGGGAGGGAGCGCCGCATGAGTCTACCCGATCATCTGGATGTGCTGGATACCACCGGGCTGATCCGCCTCGCCCAGTTGGAGCCGGAGGTCGAATACCTGTTTCGCCACATGATGGTGCAGGATGCGGCCTATGAATCCCTGCTGAAGCAGGATCGGCGCAAGCTGCACCGTGCGGTGGCGGCAGTGCTGGAAGAGTCCTACCCGGAGCGCATCGATGCGCTGGCGGCAGTGCTGGCGCACCATTATGCGCTTGCCGAGGATCACACCAGGGCGTGTCTCCTTTATCGCCGCGCCGGGGATGCCGCCTTCACGCAGTTCGCCAACCGTGAAGCCGCCAATCATTATCAGGCAGCGCTGGCATTTGCCGACGATGCCGATTCGGAAACCCTGCGCCATCTCTATACCCGGCGGGGACGGACCCTCGAACTGCTCATCGCGTATCCCGAAGCCGCCGAGACTTATGTACAAATGGAGCAGGTCGGGCAGATGCGCGGCGATGCATCGCTGAGACTGCAAGCCATGATGGCCTACGCGCTGATCCACTGCACACCCTCTACCGTCTTCGATGTGGATCGCGGGCTGGCGGCTGCGGAAAACGCCCTCCTGCTGGCCCGCGAGATCGGCGACCGCGCCGCTGAAGCCCGCACCCTGTGGATCACGAGCATGGGGCACTATCTGGATGGCGATTCGCTTCGCGGGATCGACCTGGCAAATCAGGCGCTGGAGATTGCGCGTGAACTTGACCTGACGGAATTGACAGTTTTCATCTATTCCGATCTCATCAACATGTACGCCTCCAATCTGCAAATTGAAGAGTCGATGGAAGCTGCCAATCAAGCCATCCCCTTGTGGCGGAGCATCGGGAATTGGCCCATGCTGGCGTTTGCCCTCAACGCGCGCACTACCTGGGATCTGATCAAAGGGAATTTCGCGCAGGCGCAGACTGCAACGCAGGAAAGCACCGAACTTACAGCGGCTATCGATAATGGGGAAGGACTGGGGTTTGCCACTGCTCAGTTGGCTGAGGCAGTTGGGATGCAAGGCCATGTAGGAGAGGCGATACGAATCGGCATCGACGGTATCGCACGCTCAGAAGAACTCGGTTCTTCTCACACATCGGCTATGGGCCGCGTCAAGCTGGCCCTACTCTACAGCCACATAGGGGCCTGCGAACAGGCTCGGAAAATGATCGATGACCTTGTGGAGCAGACTGCGGAAAACCACCTCCTCCCGGTGCAGATCCTGATGAAGATGGTGTTGTTCACAGCACGGGCTACGCTTCTGTGCGGATCAACCGAGGGAGTGAAAGCAATTCTGAAGATGTTTGAGCAGAGCGCCGGGCAGCCAGCAGGAAACGACAGTATCTCATTCTTCTTTACAGGGTTCATGCTCGCGGCAATGAAAGCGGCAAGCGGGGATCATGCCTCTGCTCTCGATCTGCTGGAACAGCACCATGCCCGCATCATCGAAACCGGGGCCTCCGGTTACCTGCCGGAGGAGAACCTTGCGCGGTCACGTCTTCTGCGCGAACTCGGTCGTGATGACGAAGCCTATGATGTGCTGATCGAAGCGCGCGACGTGGCAGCATCGACCGGGGCGCGTCTCATCCAGTGGCGCATCCTCTCAGAACTGGCGGATTTGGAAGCCGTGCAGGGGAACGACGATCAGGCGGCGCACTACCAGCGCAAGGCACGCGGCATCGTTCAGTTCATCGCGGACGGGCTGGGTGATCCGCAGCTTCGCGCCGGGTTCCTGGCGCAGCCCGAAGTCCGGGCGTTGATCCGGGGAGGGAGCGCAGCATGACCGTAGATACATACCTCGATCTGTTGGACGCCGCCGGGTTGATCCGCCTCGCGCAGTTAGAGCCGGAGATCGAATATCTGTTCCGCCATGCCCTGGTGCAGGAGGCGGCCTACGAATCGCTGCTGAAGCAGGATCGGCGCGTGCTGCACCGCGCGGTTGGCGAGGCGCTTGAATTCCACTATGCCGAACATCCCGAACTGGCGGCGACGCTGGCCCGCCACTTTGATGTGGCTGGTGAGCCAGCCAAAGCGTTCGGCTATTATGTGGCTGCTGGCGATCACTCGATGATGCAGTACGCCAACGAAGAAGCCAGCATTCACTTTGCCCACGCGCTGGCGCTGACAGATAAAGCGCAGATCGACAAAGACAGGCGCAAGGATATCTACCTCAAGTGCGGACGCGCCCTCGAATATCTGGGTAGTTATGCCGACGCGCTGGCGAACTACGAAGCGATGGA
>JAHEME010000233.1 GCA_024643825.1 Chloroflexota bacterium
CTCATCGACCGGACGGGTCGATCCCCGCGAGATATGACCCCCTCTGTCCGCCTACCAGGCGGACATCTCCCCCTTACAAAGGGGAGAACAACAAACAGGCGTTCGCCTCTGTCGAGGTGCAGGGGCATGGCACGCCATGCCCCTACAAGGGGGTGCAGCATTGGAACGCATGTTCGTATCATTAGTGTACAATGGGCGGTGAGGATTGTCACTTGATCATTTGATCAATCCATCGCGGATATAGATTTGTACTCAAATCGTGTTAGCGGGAACATTAATTCGCAAAATTTGGTTGGATTTTGGTTGGGACAAGGAACAAAAAAACAGCGATTAGCCGGTAGCGGTTAGCCCCTCATGAAAGGCTTTCCTTAGGCTGTCCGTCGCTCTGCGCGACGAGGCCCAATCCATGCAGATAGTAGATCGTGTCGGTTCCCGTCGTCTCGCTGAGCACCATCGTCAGCGGGGGGCGCACGGGCCTTCGGCCCTTGCTTACGGCAGTGTTGACTTCGGCAAACTGCATCGCGGCATCATACGTATAGGTGTTGATCCCATCATTGACCAGATTGCCGTAGGCGTCGTAGTTGTAGAGGGTCTCCATGTCGCAGTCGCCGCTGGCGTTGGTATCGATGGACTGGATCTGGTTGGCTCCGTTGTAGACGTACGCTACGGTGACGACAGCTTGTGATGCATCATCCCAGCGGTCGAGGCGGGTCAGGTTGCCCGCGCTGATAAGAGGCTCATAGAACGAGAATAGAAGGAATCGTTGTAAATGAACACAGCCAAGTAAGGTAAAAGGAAAGCAGCTTGATCGATAAATCAAGCTGCCAAAGAGATGAATAGAATAGGTTCGCAGAACATCTCAGAATGCTAATCCTTTAAGCGACGTAAGTAATTGTGTATTTCCTGAATTATCTGGTCTGTTCTTACCTTCGACATTTCTCCAAAGAACGTTTCCGGCGTATCTCCTTGGTGATCGAAATATATGCTATAGACTTTCGGCGAGTCCCAAATTACAATAACTTTGTGGATCTGCTGAGGGAATTCCAAAGTGAGTGCCGCATGAGACGTTGATGCTAAGACACCGACCATGCCTGGATCATCACGAAGTCGCTGAACGAGATCAAGCATACCGAACCCCAATGCCTCATATCTAGGGTAAGTTGTCAAATCAATATAGAAGTGTGCAATATCATCCCAACTGGGCCATTGACTCATTGCTGGGTCCTCCACATTTTTCTTGTTTCTCATTGAACTCGTTGAACCTTTTCGTGCTTGATAAGCAGTTTTTCAGAAAAATTCACTCGCGCTGTTCGGAAGTGTGATAACGCGCTTTATCCCATGTGGCCCTGTTTCGAGATCGCTTCCCGCATACGGGGAAAGAGGGCTGGTTGGATGTGTGAGATCATTGCCATCTTGCGACCCGCCGAATTTTTCTGAGAATGGCGTTTTCACGCTCAGAATGCTTCAATCACTTCAATCATTTGTCGGCTTCCGGATCAATCCTTGACTGGTGGGGTTCCATAGGTATGGAAGCTCTCAATCGTTTTCAGACCCCAGGCTTGCCCTTTTTCCCGTTCTTCTTCGTTCCAACTGATCGTCAGTCTGGTGCAAGGATCAGGCGTGCGCTGGCATTGGCTACTTCAAAGCGATTAGCACCTGGTTCATATACATCAAGAAGTACCTCGCCGGATACATCGCCATTGTGAGTTCCGGCAGAATATCAAGCGTGTCTCACCTGATTTCATCTCGTCTCTAGTCGCTTTTCACTCTTTCTACCCATGAGCCACGGCGAAAACCGCGTACGCCATAATGCCCTGCAGTTCTGGTTTGCGAAGAGATACAATATACTACACATGTGTAGTAATAACTCCGCAGGCTTACGACAACTTCGGTATAGTAGGGATCATATATGGGCGAACTCATTCAGACAGACCCGCATGGCTTTCGGATAGACTGGCTGACTCTAATCATTGCTGGGTTGATTCTCTTTAATGGGTTGCCATTTCTGGCACCTATCCTGATGAAGATAGGGTGGGAGGGACCGGGGCGAGGCCTCTACTTTGTTTACGGATTCTTCTGCCATCAGATGGCACAGCGCTCATTCTTTCTGTTTGGGCCACAGGGGTTCCAGATGTATCCCCTGACCAGCCTCCCCGTGGATGCTTCTGGCGGAAATGTCGAATTGGTGCTGCGTCAATTCCTGGGCAGCCCAGACCTGGGCTGGAAAGTCGCCTGGTCAGATCGGATGGTGACGATGTATCTCACCCCGCTGCTTGCTGCTGTGGTGTATGCAATTGCCCGCCGTCGCGGCGCAGTCTCTCCTCTGCCATTGTGGGCCTTCCTACTTCTTCTCCTGCCGATGGCCCTGGATGGCGGCACCCATATGATCAGCGACCTTATATCAGGAATTGGGAATGGCTTTCGAGATAGCAATGCCTGGTTGGCAGATCTAACTGGAAACCTCTTCCCATCCTCGTTCTACAAGGGTGATTCGCTGGGATCATTCAACTCTATGATGCGTCTGTTCAGCGGCCTCACTTTTGGGATTGCAGTGGTGTGGCTATTGTTTCCCTGGCTTGACACCGATCTTGCTGTGAAAACGAATGAACCAGCTCAACTATGACTGCTCGGCAGACAGGCTTCTGCCGCATGTTACGCTGGGTCTGGAAGAGGCAGGATTCAGCGTGAAGTGGACGTTTGATCTACGTTCCGCTCTGGCCTCAATCCCAGATTGTCCCTGTCCGTACCATACGACGACTCATTGCGACTGCCAGTATCTGGTGCTAATGGTATCGAGAGAATCGGGAAATCTGGTTGCCCTGATTCTACACGGCAGACAGGCCCGCAGTTGGCTGAGGCTTGCGGACACATCGAGTCAAGCGGAGCGGGATCTCAAAGACGACATCGTCCGCGTGCTTGAAGGTCTCTGACAGTGCGGAAGATCGAAGTGAAGTAGGTCATACATATGAGCGACACCTTGTGGTTGTGTCGCCATAGGAGAGAAGTGTAGATCCGATTGCCTTCGCCATTGAGTTTAATCTTCTTGGCCCGATTACACCTTGAGCATAGACCAATGGTATGCAGGAATCGTGAGTGACTTTTGAGGTACTGGTAGGAAGGCAATAGCTGTCAATGATCGCTGGAATCGAGGTGCTCCCATTGCGATGTCTCAGTGAACGCCAAAGCCCATAAATAGTCAACCAGACCCCAGGTCTCTTGCGGCGTAAACAGAGTTCCAAAGTTGGGCATGCCTGTACCCATCCCTCCCCGTCGGATCTTGGCATACAGGACATCTCCCCGCATCTCCAGCATATGATGAGGATCAGAGAATGTAGCAGGCTTCTCACTGGAAGTATCTGCCGCTGGGCCATCGCCGCTCCCAGTTTCTCCATGGCAAGCGGCGCAGTTCTTGTCATATAGCTCTTCTGCCTCGGCTGACTGCGCGGGGCTAGTATTGGCAGTCCAGAGATAGGCAACCACGTCAGCCAGAATGTCGGGGCCAGCACCAGGATTCGCTAACGCCAGCAGTTCAGCAGCTTCTTCTGGGGTGTGCGAACGCCGCCAGTCAGTGATGCGCAGTTCCTCCGGTACATCGAGGTTCGTGATCAACGCAGCCCCGCGTTCGGCGGAGGGCACAGGGCCAGTGGAGTGTTCATCCGGCTCGTCGACATGGGTGATGGCATCAATATCCACGCCTTCCGCAATTAGCGCCTCGATCACCGGGTCCGGACTGGAAACCGGCGGGGCATCTGGATTGGAGGGATCGTAGGCCTCAATCACACCGCGCATCCGCCAATGATTGTCGCTGCACCAACTGTTGCAGTAAAAGGTATAGGTCCCCGCCTGGTCAAACGTCACCGTCACGTCCTTGACCTGGCCGGGATCTACGTGGCCGAGATCAATGCCAAGGCCGGGCCCAATGGCGATCCCATGCGTTACGTCAACGGATCGAAAACGCAGCGTTACCGTCTCCCCTGCCGCAACACGAATGGAATCTGGCTGAAAACCTCCTGCCTCCGGTACAGCAGCGCGGATGTTGATCGTGCGATGAAGGTCAAGGGCAGGGCGGAGAACGTATTCATATCCCAGCGCAGTGGCAGGCAGGCCAACAACCAGAAGGATCGCCATCAGCAGAAAAATCCGCTCGCGGCGCTGGGGATTCTCGGAGCGAAGCTTCATGCCATGTACAGCCCGGCAAATCCGAGAGTCATTGTGATCAGAAAAGCGGCAATTGGGAGTACGGCTCGGAAAGCCGCTCGTGGGTCAGAATGGTTCTGCCCCGCTATACGGTACGCTGTATTCAGGGCAAACAGCAGCCCGGCAGTCAGCACGCCTGCCTGAAGCACGGGCAGGATGTTCGCAGCGATTGGCTGCCATGAAACGGAGGCTGTGCCGAAGAGATTCCATCCCCAGCCAAAGGGGTCGGACAGCACTGCTGCTGCGTAGGTGCCATTGATCAGCACAAACCCCAGACTGAAAGCGATCCAGGCAGCCAGCCCCAGCGGGATAAGCGAGTAGGCGTAGTCGATGACCAGCGCTTTCAGCGACTTGCGATCTCCAGACAACCAGCGTGATGCTGCGCTTGCCAGCGAGAACAGGCCGGGAACGATCAGCACATTTACCGCTACAAAGCCACCTGCATACAGCAGCCAGTGAGGCAGCGACTCCATATTGGCCCAGCCCTTAATCCATCCCCAGGGGCCTAACAATACCGTGGAATACAGCAAGGCACAGGCCAGCATGATGAAGGCTTTGTAAGCTTCGTCGAGACGATGCTCCTTCTGCACGAAAAGGTCTTCACCCGCAGGTCTCCAGTAGAGAGTGATGTTGTCCTGGGGACAGGTCTTGAGGCACTCGGTGCATAGACCGCAGGCGGTGTTGCGCGTCAGGCTACCGGGATAGGTGATCCAGGGGCAGCCATAGCCGAACTCATTTCCCTTGATGCAATCTTTGGTGGTGTGATCAAGGCAAACCTGCGTGTCCTTGACTCGCAGAGCCAGCGGCGAAACCATCGAATACAGACCGATGAAACCGCCAACTGGACATACATAGCGACAGAAGGTGCGCTTCTCAAACAGCAAACTGAGGATGACAGCCGCCAGCACAAATCCAAGCAGCAGCCATGCGCTGACACCCGGTCGGGTGAGAATGACGGTGCTGAAAACAGCGATTAACAGAAAACCCGCGTTTTGCAGCCAGATGTTCTTGAAGCGGCGTGGCCAACGCAGCCCCAGGGTCAGAGGCTTGCCCATGAAGCGGCGGACAAATCCACGCCGCTGCAGCCACTCTCCCGGTGCGGGGATCGGACAGATGGCGCACCACAGCCGCCCCGCTACCGGAACAAGGATGATGATCAGCAGCGCCCACCAAACGATCCAAACAAAGATGATGCCAAAGTTGCGGCTGCCAACAGGTGTGCCGAACATTCCGGCGGCCACCGCCAGAGAAAACACGGCCAGTGTCAGCAGCATCAGCACAGGTTGGAACAGCCGCGACTTCAGCATAGGCTTCAGACGTGGATAGCGCTCTAGAAGGTCAAGCCGATCTTCAATCTGCATGCTTACGGTATCCAGTTTGTCTTCACACCCAATTCGGCGACAGACTGTGTCGGGTCGTTCGTCTTGAGTGGGATGCGGAAGTCATGAGGACCATCCATGCCCTGATGCATCATGAATTCAACTTGAATCGTGGC
>JAHEME010000234.1 GCA_024643825.1 Chloroflexota bacterium
TCGATTAGCTCGACTCGATTTCCGAAGGGATCACGGAATTCAAATCGATTCCAGCCAAGGATCGGTACAGAGTCTCCAATGGGGACACCGAGCAGTTCCAGTTGATCTTTCCAGTGTGCCAGATTTTCAACTTCGTAAGCGACATGAGCTTTGGTGCGAGTGCGATCACTCTCTTCCTCAACCCCAACATGAATCTGCTGATCGGCAATCTCTAACCAGAATCCGCCGCGTGGTTTGAGTAAGGGAGGCTTCTCTATCTCTTGTAAGCCCAGAATCGTGCAGTAGAATGCGCGCGCTTCGTCCTCCATCTCTGGAGGAATAGTAATCTGAATATGGTGAATGCGCCTAATCACTCGCGGCCTCCACCGTGAACGATAGCTTATCGAGCGTGAGGTCTTTGTAGAGAATTTCTACACTGTATTCACCGGGAGGCCACGGCGGATTCTCATTCTGAAGTATAAACCCAGCCGTGATGTCGCCCCGTAAATCACCCGTTAGCGGGGTGTCTGTGATCTTTGCTTCCCCGTAGAACCAGCGTGCGGTCAAAGGCTCATCTCCCCGGTATCCCTGTACTTCTACAGACACCGCAAACGAGTCTTCGGGGCTGTACAGCGTGGTGGTGTCAACCGGATGATAGGCGTCATCAAGGGATGTTGCCATCGTCATGCTCTGAATTGTGGGAGGTCCGGATCGCAAGGCGAAGAAGATTGTCAACCCGATCAGTGCGAGCAGAAACACTACTGATCGAATCATTCCAAACAGCTTCTTTTGGTCTACTTTTCGGCGTTGAATCACCCACCTCCCAATCGCTGCACGGCTCTGGCTGCCAGTGCCCCAAAGGGGCCATCTGGTTCATACTCGGTTGCCCTCAGGTAGTACCACATCGCAAGGCTCAATTCTCCCCGCTGCTCCATCAGTTCGCCCATGTGAGCATAGGCTCTTCCCAGTTGAGGATTCAGGGTCATGGCCTGATCTAACTCGTGCTGCGCCTCCTCGATCTGCCCGATCTGAAACAAGGCCCAGGCGAGCGCATCATGTGCCTCTGCGCTATCGGGGACATCTGCAACAAGCTGGCGTGCCAGCCCCAGCCCAACTTCCGGTACTTGATAGCCTTCGTCCACGTAGAACTGGATAAAGAGCAGTCGGAAGCGAGCATCGTCCGGTGCGAGACGAACAGCTTCCTTCATCCAAATCTCCGCCCATTCCAGAGAGCGCTCGGCTCGATGGGTGCTGGCGATTTCGACACAAAAGGCCGGGTTGGTAGGGTCGAGTTCATACGCCTTCTCAAACTCGGTGCGAGCATCCGCTGGACGGCCTAGCTGCTTCCATGTTAGGCCAGCCAGATAGTGAACGCTGGGACTCTCTGGGCCGTAGGCCACTGCCTGCTGCGCTGCCCCCAGGGATGGTCTGCCAAGCCGTGCTCGAACGTATGCCAGATATGCCAGGGCATCTGGGTACACCGGATTGTAATCAACCGCTCGTGAGAGGGCTGCCTCTGCCAGCGGAAGCTCATCCAATGACAGATACAAAACGCCGAGCTTTGCATAGGCAAGGTCGGGTGGTTGTGATGTGCGGTCTTCCAGACTGGCGCGCAGGGGGGCAAGTTCCGCTGCCAGATTCGAGTCACTTGCGACCGCTTGCGCCAGGCTGGTTACTGCCTGTTCAGGACTATCCAACGCCTGGATCAGACCCAGTTGTCTCAGCAGATCACCATCGGCGGGAGTAAAGGTAGTCAAACCGGTCAGTACAGCAGATGCTTGAACCCAATCGCCCCGTTGAGAATAGATCGCTGCTAATGCGCGGAGGGCATCTGTGTCAATGGTTCCCTGGAGGCGTGCTTGTTCCCAGAGGGCGACCGCATCATCTACCGATCCTTTTGTCGCTTTGATCGTCCCCAACCAGGCTAATTCCTGGGCCTGCAAGGGGCGATATGATGCTAACGTCTGAAGATCAGTTTCGGCAGCAGTGTAATCGCCACTTTGCATTTCATAAGCAACAGCTTCTGCCAGAAAAGATCGATTCCATCTGGCAAGGACATAGGCAGCATGATAGGCCTGCGCTGCGGTCGCGCTTTCTCCTTGTATCGCTGCCTCGCGCGCGGATCGGATGGAATTCACCAGAGCATCTGGTGTAGGATGAATTCCCAGCAACAGACAACCCAGCGCGGCTAAGACAATTCGTATCCCAGGTTGGATTGATGCAAGTTTGGATATCGATTGCTTGGCCTGCTGCATAGAGTCTCCCGGGAGATTCAACTATGGATGCGTGTTTGTTCCTATTGGATGGGCACAGGTTCCCCACCAATGGTACTCTGCTGTGAGGGATCACAGCGGCGGTAATTGCGATCCTTAAATCTGCACTTGATCCCTATTCGGGTTCGTACTATACTGCGACCAGGCAACGCAGCGCCACAAGTGAGTTCTACTCCAAGGAGTACGTTAACCTGGTGCCGCAAGTCGCCTGCGCACCTGGTTCTGCTTCTTGTTTGTTCCTATAAGGAGGCCCAATGGCAAGCGTAACTTATGAAAACGTCACCAAACGATGGGGTGATGTGACGGCTGTGCGTGACCTCAACATTGAAGTCGCTGATAAGGAGTTTCTCGTTTTCGTCGGCCCCTCCGGGTGCGGCAAGAGCACGTCTCTGCGAATGCTCGCAGGTTTGGAGGATATAACAGAAGGCGCGATCTCCATCGGTGACCGGGTGGTCAATGATGTTCCTCCTAAGGATCGGGACATTGCCATGGTCTTCCAGTCGTATGCGCTGTACCCTCATATGTCCGTATACGATAATATGGCATTTGGTCTGAAACTCCGGAAGGTGCCCTCTTCGGATATTGAAAAGCGTGTACGTGGTGCAGCCGAAGAATTGGGAATTGCGCATTTGCTTGACCGGAAACCCAAGGCATTATCAGGTGGTCAGCGGCAGCGTGTCGCCGTGGGGCGGGCCATTGTGCGAGAGCCTCATGTCTTCCTGATGGATGAACCGCTTTCCAATCTGGACGCCAAGCTGCGTGTGGAAGCGCGCGCTATGATTCAGCGCCTACATAATCGGCTCGAGACAACATTTATCTATGTGACCCATGATCAAACCGAAGCTATGACGATGGGATCGCGTATTGCCGTCCTGAAAGATGGCATTCTCCAGCAGATCGATACCCCACAAATGTTGTATGAACGTCCCGACAATATCTTTGTCGCGGGTTTCATTGGCAGCCCAAGTATGAACTTCTTCAATGCGACACTTGTCAAGGAAGATAACAATTATTTTGCCGATACAGGTGTATTTCGGATGAAAGTTCCTGACAGTAAGGTTGCCGCCTGGGGGAAGATGGTTGGTAAGAAGGTTGTTCTGGGGATTCGTCCAGAAGATATTCATGACCCACAATTCGTCCCTGCTAACATCGTATCTGCCGAAGTGGAAGCCCAGGTGGATGTCACCGAGTTGATGGGGAACGAAATCTTTCTCTATCTGCAAAGTGGCAATCTGAACTACATCGCACGGGTCGATCCCCGTACTAATGCGCGGATTGGCAATACGATCCGTGTGGCGATGAACGCTGAGAATATGCATCTGTTTGATGTCGAGAGTGAGCTAGCAGTTCGATAAATCTGCCAGGATCGAAAATGCTCCCTGCCGTGGTAAGGTAGGGAGCATTTCGTTTGTCAAGTTCCCTAATTCACAAGCTCCTGGATCTTGCTGACGATTCCTGCGAAATCAAAGGGCTTTGGCATGAAGTGTGCATCAAGTTTTTCAAGGTGGGTTCGGGCAGGTGGCTGGTAGGCAGAAACAATCAGGATTGGACGGTGTTCCTTCGCTGCTCTCAATTTTTCAGCAAGCTCCATCCCAGTCATACCGGGAAGTCGGATATCGAACACGAGCATTTTGCATTCGCTCATCGGCGGTTGACCGCTAACGATCTTCTCGAAGGCATCTTCCGCATTTCCGTAAATGGGGCTGACATCAATTCCGAATAGGTCAAGCCCACTGCGCAGGAGCTCTGCAATCGCTGGTTCGTCTTCGACATACAGAACCTTAATGCCGCTAATCGTCATGAAAACCTCCTGCCACCAGGCGATAACTGTGCTGATTTCTATCCATGATTGTAACGGGTAATTCCGTCTCATGGCAATGAGACGCGCTTCTCACTTTCCTTTGACAGTGCCCATTGGACATCCTATAATGTGCCCATTGTTAAAATGGGCTGTCCTAGAGTGTTTGGGTAGATTACCCTCTTAATTGCAAGCGTTGGCAGCATCCCTCTTGCGCTTGAACATATTGGAGTAGTAATGGGCAAGGAACCGATCCGCCAGGAACTCTTACGATGGGAAGAGGTCGATGTCTTGATGGATGTGCTCGTCGGCCAACTACGCCAGGCTGGTATGTTTGATGCAATGGTGATCATTACACGCGGTGGTATCATCCCCGGTGGCATGATCTGTGAAGCGCTTGACATCCGCTGGGTCATGACGGCCTCTGTGCGCTTTCCGCTGGGGATTGGCACGGCTCCGCTAGCTGCATGGCCGGAATTCCTGCAATTCCCTGACGAGAAACTGCTGGAAGATCGTCGCATCTTAATCGTCGATGATGTGTGGGGCAGTGGACGTACGAGCACAGCCGTGCGTGGTCGGGTTGAAGCGTCTGGTGGGCGGCCCGCTACCTGTGTGCTCCATTTTAACCCGTATCGCTCGTTATTTTCAGAGGCACGCCCTGACTATTATGGTGCTGTAACTGATGCGCGGATCATCTACCCGTGGGAAATTGATCGTGGAATGGACACGGCCCCGGCAGGGTCTCCGTCCGGGTATAACTAGGCATCGGCGGCAGACGAAATGTTGAGTGGCGATGCACTTATACTGGTCATTGGGGGGGCGCTGACTCTGGCGGCCCTGACCGTCGTCTACTTCATCACTGGAGAAGTGCTGCGGGTGATACGCGATTTTTTCGGGAACCTGAGATCAGAAAGCGAACGTACCCAGGTAGGCGGGCGTACGCAGGAACGCTCCAGTGAACTCCGAAGCCGGGCTGCGGTTGAACGCCTGATCACCCATTTTGAAGAGCCAGAAACAGGCAGTTCCCGCGAGTCACGGCCTGAGTAACAGAGCACCCTATCCCAATCAAGTTGTAGTGATAAGTGCTCCTGAATGCCTGCCCTAACCTGTTTGTTCGCCTACATCCTCTGCCGTATCCGATAGTGTGTCCATGTCATCCAGAAGGGTGCTTTCAGACGCATCATCTTGATTCTCGACTGCGTCAGCCGCTGGCGCATGATCATTGTTCACTGAATCGGTAGGTCGGCTGAAGTTCAGCCCCGCCTGTGTGAACCCGATGCGACGGCGCTCCGGCTCGATCCGGACGATCTTAATCGTGACCTCGTCTCCGCGTTTTACGTAGGAATGGGGTTCTGTTAGAGTTCCATCAGCAATTTCTGAAATGTGCAACAGCCCTTCAATGCCGTCGGGAAGTACGGTGAATGCCCCAAAATCGGTCACATTGGTGACAGTCCCGGTAACAATCTGCTCCAATTGATAATTCTCGTTGACCGATTCCCATGGGTCGAGGAGTGTGCGCCGAATACTGAGCGCAATGCGCTGCTGCCTGTCATCAAGTTCCAGGACATAGACCTGGACTTCGTCGCCAATATCAATCGCATCACGGGGGTG
>JAHEME010000235.1 GCA_024643825.1 Chloroflexota bacterium
GGGCCTTAGCATTCTTAGCATTCTGCTAACAGCAAGCGACGTATGTCGATCTCAGGGAGACACGTCATGCAGATTCACGCAGATATGACTGTTGAGGAATTACTTGAGGCTCACCCATCTATTGCACGTTTTCTGGCAGATCGCGGCATTGTCTGTGTGCGCTGCGGCGAACCCTACTGGGGAACCCTCCGCGAATTGGCAGGACACAAAGGGCTTGAGGGGCAGATCGACCAGATCATGGAAGAGATGATCGAGAACCTGATGGGCGAGTCATAACGACCGCAAGGCAAACGCAGATTATCCTACGAAATCTTGTGGTATAGCCAGCGATCCAACCTCTCACAGCGAAACTGCCTTGACCATTGAAGGTCAAGGCAGTTTTAATTTAGCCGTTCACTTTTGGGTGGCTCTATTCTGCCGCCTTCGCTGCATCCGCAGGTTTTACCGGCTGTCGCGCAAAATTCCCTGTTGCGATGTACTGGTTATGTGGCGCGCGATGAATCTGGTAGGGAACGATAGTTACCACCACCCGATCCATATTAGTCAACGCAACATTGAACAGCAGCACCGAGTTCTGGTGAAGCACCTGCCCCATGAATGTATCCATTGCCAGATGACCCATGATGACATGGACATAGCTATCCGGGTTCTGCGCCAGCAGGTCCTCGATAAATTCACGCAGCGGATACGTTAGATGACGGTACGGGGAATCGATGATCTCAACTTCGCCTTCCCCAATGTATTCCGCCCATTGCTCCTTGACATGCTCTTCTTTATCCGGGTTGATGCCGATATGAATAGCACGCCACGGATGCCCCAGGGACTTCGCCACATCAACCATCTCCAGCGTCCCAGCGTGGACGTTATCCACCAGAATGATTGTCTGCATAGGGTGCGCGGCTACCATCTGATTCTTGCCCTTCAAACTCAATGAGGTTGCCACAGCCTTATAATGCTTGTGAATGCGGAAGAATGTGTAGACCAGTGTCGGCAGCAGGATCACAATGATCCACGCCCCTGTGACAAACTTGGTCACAGCGAACACGACCATCACAATCCCGGTACACAGCGCCCCAAACCCACTGATGATCATCTTATGCCGCCAGCGGGGGTCAAAACTAAGATCAGTCTCCAGCCCCTTTTCGATCTCACCGGGCTTCAGATGACCTTCCCTCCACATGCGGACAGCCATCCCAGCCTGTGACAGGGTGAAGCTCATAAACACGCCTACTGCGTACAGCGGGATCAGGACTGAAACCTCTGCATTGGAGAAGATCACCAGCAGGGATGCCAGGCTTGCCAGCGCCAAGATACCCCACGAAAAGACCAGCCGGCTCCCTCGGAAACCGAGTTGGCGTGGCAGGAACCCATCGCGAGCCTGAAGCGCAGCCAACCGGGGGAAGTCTGCGTAACTCGTATTAGCAGCCATCAAGAGGATCAGCGCCGTCCCTGCCATCGTCATGATGTACAGAATGCTGCCCGGCCCATAGATCGTCCGTGCAAGTTGCGAGATCACCGTTTCATTATGAATAGGAATAGCGCCAATGCGTCTGGAAAGGATGGTGATTCCGACAAACAGCGTGATCAGAATCCCACTCATCCAGGTGAGCGTTACCGCCGCATTGTGGCTCCTGGGTGGCTTGAACGCCGTGATGCCGTTTGAGATAGCCTCAATCCCGGTGAGGGCAGTGCATCCGCTCGAAAACGCCCGTAGAATCAGAAACAGGGTAATAGGCTCAAGCGTTTCTGCCAGAGTCTCGACCCCGGTGACAGTGCCCAACGTCCCAGTAATCGCTCGAAATACACCGATCCCCAGGGTGATAAACATCATCGCCAGAAAGAAGTAGGTGGGCACAGCAAAGATCGTGCCACTTTCCTTTACGCCGCGCAGGTTGACAATCGTCATGATGAGGATTACACCAACAGCAAACTCGACGCTATACGGATGCAGCGCAGGGAAAGCAGATGTGATCTGTGCCACGCCGGATGAGATGCTGACCGCCACAGTGAGGATGTAGTCCATTAGCAGGGCTGCCCCTGCCGTCACTGCCGCGACTTCGCCGAGATTATCCCGCGCGACGATGTACGCCCCCCCCCCGTTGGGATAAGCATAGATCGTCTGGCGGTACGAGACAGTCACAATCACAAGCAGAGATGCAATAGCCAGCGCAATCGGCAGCGAAAGATGGAATGCTCCTGCTCCCGCCAACGCGAGGATCAGCAGGATTTCTTCCGTCGCGTAGGCAGTGGAGGAAAGCGCATCCGATGCAAACACTGCCAGCCCAATCACTCGGCTCACAGCCTGGTGAGCCAGCGCGAGTGTTTCCAGCGGTGGGCCGATCAGCAGTTGCGACATAGAAAAGGCAGGACGAGTTGGTGAATCACCGATCATAATTACTTCTACTTAGCTCCCACTTCGAGAATACATAACCACAAAAACGCGAAAGACCTTCAGAGCCTTTCGCGCAGGGTCCTTACCGTTGAAGGCAGAGATTATACAGCTTTGGGATTGAAAGGGGGTAATAGTTCCGAGAGGAATCTATATGGGGACTTACCCGTATCTTCTGGTTAACCACAGTGCTAATCAGAATAGAATCAACGGCATATGGAATGTTCCCCGGTTGACAGGGGGGCGTGAGCACGCTACATTCCTTGGAATGCTCTATGTGAACAAGGTATCTATATAAAAACACTTAGTTCGCAGAAAAGTTACAGGCGTTTCCTTTATCGATTTTGATCAGGTGGTATGACCCATGCTTGAACCTGCTGCTGTTGTAAGTGCTCTGGCTTCCGCCGCTGCTCTGGCCGCGATTTATGCACTTCGCGAGAAGATGTTGGAGCAGGAAAACTCGCATAGGATGATGCCTGTTCCCGTGCCCGTGGAAGATGAATCCGCCAGCGAAGGCTGACCGCTAGATTTGCGTACCAGCCGCACTTCAAGCGGCTGAATAATTCAACAGATACATCTATTAGGTCCGCGAATCTTCCCCCAGCCTGAGCACTGCATTCAGCAGCACATTCCCTGCATTAATACAATCCTCATCAATGGTCAACTCGCGTGGGCTGTGGCTCGCCCCGCCCACCGAGGGCACGAAAAACATTCCCGCTTTCGTGATCCCGGCCATCACCTGCGTATCGTGCCCCGCATAGGATGCCATCTCCGCATACCGCAACCCCAGCGCATTGCATGATGACTCAATCGCGGCGATCACCGCCCGATTCATCGGAGCTGGTGGATACATCCCCAACCCCTCGACCTCTAATGACAACCCTTCGACCTCCACGACGTGCAGCGCCAGCCCCAGCAGTGCCTCACGCATCGCATCGAGTTTTCCCGCATCATGGTGGCGAAATTCCAGCGCCAGCCGCGCCCGCTCTGGAACGATGTTGAACGCGCCTGGCGAAATCTGCACCGATCCACAGTTGTATACGCCTTTTGGAAAACGATTCATCACCAGTTCACGAGCCTGCCGCACAAATTCCGCGAGACCTCGCATCGCATCCAGCCGCCGATCCATCGGGGTCGTCCCGGCATGATCAGCCCGTCCAATGAACGTCAGCCAGTACGATGCGATCCCCACAATCGAGGTGACAACACCTGTGTGGGCTTCACTCTCTTCTAACCGCGTCCCCTGTTCAATATGCACCTCAACCCAGGCACGGATGGATTCCGGGCTGCGCTGCGCACGGAGCGCCCCCTGAGGGGTTAGCTCTGCCGACTCCATCGCCTGTTTGAACAACGCCGCTGTGCTGCCACGTGCATTCTCAAAATCATCCGGCGTCAGACGGCCCGCCAGCGCCCTGCTCCCCAGCAGCCCGCCCCACGTCCCTTCCTCGTCGGTGAAGCTCATGGCTTCCAGATGATAGGGGAGCATCAGCCCGGCATCCTGAACTGTGCGCAGCACTTCCAGCGCAGCGACGACACCCAGCGCACCATCGAAGCGACCGCCGTTAGGGACGGTGTCTAAATGCGATCCACACATCACGGTTTGTGCGTCGGGCACATCCGACCGCAGCACCGCGCTGATATTCCCCATGCCATCTTCCAGCACCTCAAATCCACTGCTCTCCGCGCGGGCACGAAACCAGCGGCGCGCTTCCAGATCGGGGGCTGACAGTGCTGGGCGGTTCACCCCACCTTCGGGAGTCTCGCCAATTTTCGATAGGGCTTCCAGATCATCCAGCAACCGTGCCCCATTGATTCGCAGGGGTTCAGACATCGTGACCTCCTTGCAACTGAGGCTCGCGCGTCGCCTCACTGAGATCAAGTGTAGTCACGTTAGCAGCATCTCCAAATGGAAGGGAGGTGCAGGGTTAGACACCCTTCCCATAGGCGCGGTACAATGCGCTCATCGCCATATGGAGCCAGCAGTACATGGAGCCTCATGACCCGCCCATTTATGTTTCTGAGATTGCCGAACTCTTCCCACCGCAGGGGTTATGGACAGAGGCGGATTACCTTAGCTTGCCTGCATCCACGCGCAAAGTAGAGCTAAATGCCGGGAGGCTCATCATCTGGCCCCTGCACAGTCCAGTGCATGATCGGGTCGCGGGTGATCTTGCTATCGCTCTCGACCACTACGTAGAAGCCAACCACCTGGGGGAAGCTCTCTTCGGCCCGCTCCCAGTGCGTCTGTGGCTCAACCAGATTCGGATGCCGGATGTGATGTTCCTGCGCACGACCCACGAGCATCGTAAGCACAGAATGTGGATCGAAGGCGCGCCTGATTGGATCGCCGAAGTAACCTCCCCCGCCACCCGGTCTACCGATGAGGACATCAAGCTGGCCGAGTACGCTCGTGCTGCCGTTCCAGAGACATGGATCGTTGACCCCGATTCTCGCACCGTACGCGTATATGTGCTCAGTGCTGATCTTCCTGCCTACGATCTGGTCGCCACCTACCAATCCGGGGACACCGCGCAGGCAGTCACTCTCCCTGGATTTGAGATGCCCCTCTCGCTGCTGTTTTAGCCGGGGATGATTACCCCGCGCTCAGATCACGGATCGCCTCAAACCCCAGCGCTTCGGCATAGATCGTGCTGATCGCTCGCCCATCGACTGCCATGCCCTGCGCGAGTTCCTCCAGTGACACCCAGCGAACGTCACCGCCTGACGGCACATCAACCGCCAGCCCTGTTACGTGATAGAAATCGAATGCGTACTGGGTGAGAATCCCGTACGTGGCACTGAGAGCCATCGTCCCCCAGCCCGCCAGCAGGGGTGTGAGCGTACACAGTTCCGACGATGGAGACTCCACTAATCCCAGTTCCTCGGCGATCTCCCGCCGCAGGGCCGCATCGCCATCTCGATCACTTGCATCCCACTTGCCGCCAATAGGCTGATACTGCCCCGCATGGACATCGTACTCAAGGAGATACACATCTCGCCCATCCTGCGTGGCCTTGATCACAGCCTGCACGACGCGAACCACCCGCCCAGGCGTCGGGTCTTTCCCCCTCGCGACCCGTGATTCTTCCATCGCCCGCAGGATGTCCACCCCGCGCAGTCCGGCTCGATCCAGGCCATTCCAATCAATGCCTACCCGTATACCGTCTGTAGCGTGGGCAGCCAGGCTCGCAAGCATCATCGCGGCTACCTCGCCACTCGGTGACGCATCTTCTGCACTGATCAATCCGAGCAGACG
>JAHEME010000236.1 GCA_024643825.1 Chloroflexota bacterium
GTTCGAGATGGTTCCTATTGGCTTTGACAAACTCAGCGTTACGCCATAACAGGGTGCTTCCGAGATGATAATGAATCGTCACAACTACTCACGCGGGTTTCTGATCTTGATAGCTGGTGCGGCGATTCTGTCCGCCTGCTCTCCGCCTGCCCCCGAACCGACTCCTACGCCAACGGCCCTACCAACGGGAGCGCCGATCCCGGCGACCGAAATCCCGCAGGCGGCAGCGGCTCCAGCCGCGATAGAGCCAACACCGATTGGCCCTTATGGGCCGACCAACTTCCCGGCGGATGTAGACCCACTGACGGGACTGCCTGTCGATGACCCGGCAACGCTGAACAGGCTGCCGATTCTCATCAAGGTGAGCAATGAGTCTGATGTGGTACGCCCCCAGAGTGGATGGTCGTTTGCTGACCATGTGTGGGAGTATCAGATGGAGGGCTTCGCACAGACGCGCTACACCGCCGTGATGTACGGGAAATCAGCCGAGCGCGTGGGGTCGGTGCGCAGCGCACGCTTGATCGACGTCGAACATCTGGTGGATATGTACAGCGGCATTCTCGTATTTTCTGGTGGCAGCACCAACTTCGCCCATGATCCTCCCGGCCCGCCGCGCATTCGGGAATTAGTGCTGGCGGCTCCCTGGCGCAACCGTGCGATGTCCGAGCAGATGGGCTTTGGCCCACCGAATCTGGTGCGCATCCCGGATATTCCACGACCGGGCATTGCAGGGTATCACACGTTGTTTGCGATCCCGGATGAAATCTGGAAGTGGGCCGAGCAGCAGGGATTCACCCAGCGGCCTAACCTCGATGGGTTGGCATTTGATGTGAATCCGCCAGCCGGGGGCACACAAACCACCGAGATGATCATCGACTATCCCGGCATTGGGCCGAAGCATACCTGGCATTGGGATGAGGGGCGGAACGCATGGTTGAGTTCCACTGATGACCAGCCTTCCTATGATACGCTCGTTCCCGATGTTCAGGTTGCGTTTCCTAATGTAGTGATCCTGTATGTACCGCATTATCAGGCGGACTTCCTGGAGCAAGAAGGCGAGTTGGGAGAACTGTATTCAGTGGGGATAGAACTGACTGGCGAAGGGGATGCCGTCATTCTGCGGAACGGTCAGCGATATACTGCTACATGGCATCGCGTTGGGACCGCCGGAATGCTTCAATTCACAGATGCAGCAGGGGCAACCATTCCCCTGACACCGGGACAGGTGTTTTTCAATACGGCAGACACCTTGTACTTTGCCCCGAATATCACGTTTACGCCGTAGCAGGAGCCGATGACGCACATCATCACCGGGTTGTGTCTGCGCCATGAAGGATGCATTGAGGTCTGCCCTGTCGATTGCATTGTGGCAGGGCAGCCTATCGATCAGTGGCCTTTCAGCTACATTGACCCGCTGACGTGCATTGACTGCGGGTTGTGCATCCCCACCTGCCCGTATAACGCCATCTGGCCGGAAGCGAACGTGCCGGAGCCGCTTCAAGCGGACATTGCCGTGAACTATGCGTTCTTTACGGATGGCCCAGGGTATCAGGCAAGACGCTGATCGCTCCCCAACCATATACCATCCTCCGTACTCTCTCCTTCGGGTTTTCTCCGGCATCTCCCCGTAAGACGAAAAGCAGTCCTTGTTTGTGACAGGTGTCCTCACTTTGAGTTGATCCACTATCCAACCTGCTGCGTGGCTTTATACTGGAACTAGAACAGAATGAATTGAGAACTCACCTATAGGAGAATGCCAATGGACGATCTGAGACAGCGGCTCGAAATCTCGAAGAGCCAACTCGATGCTATCAACGATCTAATTCTGAACCCGGATAATGTGGCGATCACAGCACTGCTGGAGATCGTTGCCAACTATGGAACCCCGGACGAGATCAATCAAAAGGCAGCCGAGGCACGTAAGCTGGATAACTTGCTCGGACGCCTCGACGAAATCGGTTCGTCCTACCGTGCTGACCTTGATTGGCTCATCGCACAACGAGATCAAGGGGCCTTCGTCAGCGTAGACGAATACCGCCATCAAGTGCTGGGTGAACACGCGGACACGATGCAATTTCAGGACGACTTCGCCGTGACGCTGGAAGTCAGCGCGGCGCAGTACTTCCCGTGGCTGCGCGCCGAGGCGGAGCAGGCTATCGCCCGCAGGGAACTGATGCCGGGGCGATTTATCCGCGTGCGCAAGATGAAAGAGTCAGAGGCTGATCAGGGGGATATGCTGGCCTTCGCCGCCGCCATGCAGATCATGGGGGCCAGCTATGTCGAAACGCTGGATACCAGGGGAACAGATGGTTCCAATGTTCATCTGGGTGGTCCTGCGACGATTACTGGATACTTCGGCGGGATTGGTCAGCCGAATGACTATCCACTCAAATGGATTGATGAGCTTCTGTACTACTACACAACTTACGGTACACGGCAGGTGCTGAATGTAAATCCAGGAACTGTGTTTCTGGGGTACATGCTGTACAAACTCGGCATCGATATGGAGTTCAAGATTTCGGTATTTATGGGAAATGACAATCCGTATGCCGCCCTGTGGACTCTGATCGGAGCGAAGCTGTTTGCGCGTGAGGATGGCTCCAGCCCGTTGATCGGCTTCAATTGGAGCAACTCGGTCAACAACGAGACGATGGAGATCACGGCTGAATTCCGCCGGACGCTGGGTTTTGAGGATGTGGTTCGATTCGAGCATCACATCACGGAGACATGGCGGAACATCGTCCGGCAGCCTTATGATCGTCGCGAGGAGTTGATGGCACTGGGCGGGCATGTCAAGAACATCAGCGCGAAGCATGAAGGCGGAAACGTCGAGGCGGAACAGGCGCTCGAAGCTGCCGGGAAGCATACTTCCGATGTTTTGGACTACTTCCGGAAAAAGGATGAAGTGATCGAATCCGGGGAGTGGGATGCCCTGCTGAACAACTATCTGGAGAAGCACAAGGCAGTGAATGCGACTGCGCGGCGTCTTACGGAATGTGGTCTCGCGTTCATCGCTGCCTCGGAGCTGCATCACCGATAGGAGTCTGCTACGGTTGATCCTGCCTGGATCATCGTGATAGGAATCCACAAAATCCTGGCTGGGGAGTCGTCTCTTCCTCAGCCAGGATTCTGTTCCTCGCAAATTCCATAGAACGATGTGGATATGGTATAGTGTGACCCCATCGCATCTATGCACTTCTACCCTTATTTACACTTCTACCCCAGGGGGTATTATGGCAAACGCAAAGGATCATCTCTCTCCGGTCTGGACGCATCTGACTCAACTGGTCATTTCCCGTGCAGAAGGCGCATACCTCTATGATGAGGCAGGGACGGCCTACCTTGACTTCACCAGCGGGATCGGAGTCACGAATACTGGGCACTGCCATCCCGCAGTGGTCGAGGCAATCCGTGAGCAGGCTGGGCGTCTGCTGCACGGGCAGGCGAATATCGTGTTTCACCCGGCGATGCTCCAATTGGCTGAATCGCTGCGTCAGGTCGTGCCGTCCTCGCTGGATAGCTTTTTCTTTTCCAACAGCGGCGCAGAAGCGGTCGAAGCGGCGATGAAGCTGGCGCGCCAGGCGACGGGGCGTACCAATATGATCGTGTTCCAGGGATCGTTTCACGGGCGTACCGTCGGCACGATGTCGCTGACAACCTCCAAGACGATCTATCGCGGCGGCTATCAGCCGTTGATGTCAGGGGTATTTGTCGCACCGTTCCCCTATGCGTATTACTACGGGTGGAGTGAGGAAGAAACCGTCGCCTTCTGTCTGCGAGAGTTACGTCACATGCTCAAATCGCAGACATCCCCTCAAGAGACAGCCGCAATCTTGATTGAATCGGTGCTGGGTGAGGGTGGCTATGTTGTGCCGCCCGTCGCCTTCATGCACGGTCTGCGTGAAATCTGCGATGAGCACGGCATCCTGCTGATCGCCGACGAAATCCAATCCGGCTTTGGTCGCACCGGCAAATTCTTCGCTATTGAGCATTTTGGCATCCAGCCCGATATCATGATCATGGCGAAGGGGTTGGCATCGGGTCTGCCGCTGAGCGGCATCGCATCCCGGCAGGAACTCATGGATCGGTGGGAAGCGGGTTCGCACGGAGGAACCTACGGAGGCAACGCGGTTGCATGCGCGGCTGCCGTAGCCACGATCCGCGTGCTGCGCGAAGAGAACATGGTAGAGAATGCCGCCGCAATGGGCGAGTATCTGCTATCGCGTCTGCGCGAGATTCAGGACGGCAACCCGGTCCTGGGGGATGTGCGTGGCGCGGGATTGATGGTCGCCACGGAATTCGATCCTTCGATGGCGGATGATCATGGCAAGGCGCTGACTACTGCCGTGCAGAACGCTTGCATGGAAGAGAATCTGATTCTGCTCAACTGTGGAACCTATGGCAATGTGATCCGCTGGATTCCGCCGCTCATTGTGACGAAAGAACAGATCGACGAGGCGGTTTCCATCTTCGAGCGCGCCGTTCAGAAAGCAACCGCTTCGATTGCCGTGTGACTTTGTTGCATACGCGGGGACGAGATACACATCGGGGACGATCATTCGTCCCCGTTCAGCCTGCCCTGAATCGCGCTCCAGTGTGTGCCGTTCCAGTAAACACGCCGGCAACCGGGGCACTCGGTGAAGGCATCCTTCGTGCGCCATATATAGGGGGGCACGCGGCTCTGGGCGGAATTGCGCGGCAGTGTTTTGAGGGGCGTATTACATACGCCGCATCGGGCAGTCACAGGCTTCGGTGGCGGGCCAATGTTGGCCTGCACTTCTTTGATCTGGTCATCAAGACGCTGGCTGTCAATGAGGAGGGCCGTGATGCCCCTTCGCCTGACCAGCCCACGATCTCTCGTCAGGATCACGCGGGACTCGGCGCGAGCCTGACGCACCACCTCGCGATCATCTGTATCAGGGATGTAGGCAGCATCATACCCCATCAGGCGCAGCCACCGCGCTAATCGACCTAACATCGCATCCAGCAGCAGGGGAGGCGTTCCCTGAATCTCGTCGTTTAGCATGGGATGATCCGGTGTTGGTGTCGGATCATGATGATTCTGCTTCCATTGGCTAGTCCAGTGAAATGACTGCTTCGTGAGTGTAGATGGCTCCCTCAGGTCGAAGCTGACTGCGCATCAGACTGATCGATTCCACCGTCCAGTTTCCTAGTTCGCCAACGCCGCGCTCGGCGATCCTTCCTATCGCAGCGATTTCTTCCCTATGCGCATTTCGCGATGTTCGCGCCAGGGTCAGGTGAGGATGGAACGCGCGTTCCTCTCTGGGAAAGCCCAATGGTGAAAGGCTCGCTTCCACACTTTGCTGCAAGGCGGCCAGATCGCGCACTGAACCCGTAAGTCCAAGCCATAGAACTCTGGGTCGCCGTGTGTTGGGGAAGCATCCTAATCCTGCCACCGATAGTGTGAAGGGTTCGTGCCGACGGGCAGCCTCTGCTAATTCGGCTACGATATTCTCAACGCGATCCACCTCAACATCTCCCAGGAACTTGAGCGTCAGGTGAATGCCGTGGGAGGTAGTCCATTTTACCGCGCTGGCAGGGAGGGTTCGCTTCAAAGCGGCCTGGGTATTCTCAACGGCTTCGATAAGCTCTTCGGGAAGATCAACCGCTACAAACAACCGC
>JAHEME010000237.1 GCA_024643825.1 Chloroflexota bacterium
CCGAGGGTGACGCTGATGGATGGGCATATCGCAAGGACCTCTTCGAGGATCCCGATGAAATGGCCGCCTTCGAAGCTGAATACGGCTACCCATTGGCAGTTCCTGAAGACTATTCCCAGATGCTCGACATAGCCAAGTTCTTCACCCGCCCGGATGAGGGCCTGTACGGGGTCGCCATCTACGGGCAGAACGGCTATGACTCGATGGTCATGGGCGTTGAGAACACCATGTTCGCCTGGGGCGCTAGCTGGCAGGACGCCAACAACAATGTCGAAGGCGTGATCAACAGCCCGCACGCCGTTGAAGCCCTCGAAGCCTACAAAGAGCTGTTTGACTGCTGCTCGCCGCCAGGCATGTCTGCGGCCTTCTTCACCGAAACCAACGATGCCTACATCAGCGGTCAGGCTGTCATGGCGATGAACTTCTTCGCCTTCTTGCCAGCACTCGCCAACCCGGATGTCAACCCCTACGCCGAAGGCACCAGCTACTTTGCCAACCCCGCAGGCCCTTACGGGGACCGCGGTGCTGCGTTGGGTGGCCAGGGAATCAGCGTCATCAACTACATCAGCGATGAGCGCAAGCAGGCTTCACTAGACTTCATCAAGTGGTTTGCGCAGGAAGACATCCAGACCACGTGGGCCGAGCTGGGTGGCTACACCTGCAACGCCAACGTTCTTCAGTCAGATACTTTCCTGAACGCAACTCCGTTCAACCCGGCGTTTGCTGAGACCATGACCATCGTCAAGGACTTCTGGAACGTCCCGGTTTACGATCCGCTTTTGCAGGCCGCCAACAAAGCCTTCGGCGCCTACGTAATCGAGGGTCAGGGCACCGCGCAGGAAGCCATGGACACTATCGCTACAGAACACACAGCGATCCTGACAGAGGCTGGTTTGATCAAATAGAAGCACCTAGCGCCTGATGCTGAAGGCAGCCGAGGCTGCCCTCTCGCTATCAGGTTGACAACACCAGAGAGGCGGTGATCGCCGCCTCTCTGGCAAGTATCTGAGAAACCCGAAAGAGACTGCATATGTCCTCTGCCAACCTAACAGCTTCATCCGGACGGCGCATCAATCGGCTCAGTGACCGGGCGATCAAGAATCTATTCATCTGGCCCACTCTGATACTGCTGATTGTGATGAATGTTTTCCCGCTGTTCTACAGCCTGTATCTGAGCTTCACGGACTACTCAGCGATTGCCCGCGTTGCCCCCAGGTGGATCGATTTCGCCAACTTCGTTGATGTGCTAAACAACGAACAGTTGTGGAGATATTTCGCCACGACAGGCCGCTTCGCTTTCCTTTCCGTTGGTCTCCAGATGGTGCTTGGCTTTGGCCTTGCCATGTTGGTACGGGAAAAGTTTGCAGGAAGCGGCATTGTAACCACCCTTATATTAATCCCAATGATGCTCTCGTCAGTCGTGGTTGGTCTGTTCTGGAAGCTGATGTACAACCCGACCTTCGGTTACCTGAACTTTTTGTTGGGCTTGTCCAACCCAGCCACCTCCCCCGACTGGCTTGCCAGTCGTGTAGCCAATATACCTGTTCCCGGACTTGCGTTATGGTCGGTGGTGTTTGTTGATGTCTGGATGTGGAGCCCGTTTGTCATGCTGTTGGCACTCTCCGGGTTGAACGCCATCCCCGATTACTTATATGAAGCAGCCGCAATTGACCGCGCAAGTTCATGGTTCCAGTTTCGCCGAATCACACTGCCGCAGGTGGCCCCGCTCATGCTGATCGCCGTGCTATTCCGCACGATTGAGGCGTTCAAATCCTTTGACCTGGTAATGGGAATGACTGGAGGCGGCCCAGGCGACCAGACCGAGGTGATCGCCGTCAATCTGTATCGGCTGGCATTCACCCAGTGGGACACCGGTTTTTCCAGCGCAGTGGCTTATATCATCCTGATTATCATCATCGCTATCAGCAACCTCTACATTAAATACTTGAACCAGATGAGGGACGGGTAATCATGGCATCCTTTGAAGAAACTGGTCCCCGTATCCCGGTCGTTGTCAGTACGCGGGTTGACAAAATTCATCCTATCTCCCGTCTTAGCCGCACGATTCGCGCGATCGCCGTAGTAGTCGTCGCGCTGATACTCCTGCTCCCAGTCGTGGCGATGGGCATTACAGCGTTTAAGTCGCGTAATGCAGTCGTCTCTGTTCCGCCCAGCCTGATTCCGGTTCCAAACGGGGATGTGCTGCGGGTTGAAGCCAATGAGCTAAAGCGAGATACAGGTGAAATCAGCATCGCCCGTAACTTCTTCGCACCGACTCTGGAGGGCTTCGTATTTCTGCTGACCGAAAGAGCGCAGGCCGGCCCTGCTCGCGCCGCAGAACTCCGCACGCAAGCACAGGAAGGCCAACTGTCGATCTTCGACCAGATTGCGCTGGACAACGGGCAGGAAATCCTGGGGCCGAGTGATTATGTCGCCCGGCTGCGCAACTCACTGATCATTGCCGGGATATCAACGATTGTATCTGTTGTGTTAGGCCTATTTGCAGCCTACGCCTTCAGCCGCTTCAGGATTCCTGGCGAAAGCGACCTGCTCTTTTTCATCCTGAGCACACGTATGCTGCCGCCTGTCGTCGTCACGATCCCCTTGTTCCTGATGTATCGACAGTTGAATCTGCACGATACTCACTTTGGCATGATCTTGCTGTACACCGTCTTCAATCTGTCTCTCTCCGTCTGGCTGCTCAAGGGCTTTATCGACGAGATTCCCAAGGAGTACGAAGAGGCTGCTCTTGTGGATGGATACTCGCGCCTCCAGGCATTCGTCAAAGTCGTGCTGCCACAGGCTGTTGGCGGCATCGCAGCAACAACCGTCTTCTGCCTGATCTTTGCCTGGAACGAATATGCGTTTGCCCTGATGCTTACCAGCGATACAGCCCGAACTGCTCCACCAAGTATTGCCACCATGCTAGGGCGTGGCGGTATCGAGTGGTCTGCCATCGCAGCAGGCAGTCTGGGCTTCCTGATTCCGGTTGTGATCGTCACCTTCGCGCTGCGCAAATACTTGCTGCGGGGCGTGACCTTTGGCGCAATCCGAAAGTAACCTGCATCCCGTATTTAGAGAACCTGGACCTCCCCTATGGCAACCATTGAGCTTCATCAGGTCGAAAAGAAGTTTGGCGATTTTCCTGCCGTCAAACCGATGGATCTGACCATTCAGGACGGCGAATTTCTTGTATTACTTGGCCCGTCCGGCTGTGGCAAGACGACCACGCTCCGCATGATCTCTGGCCTGGAGACCGTGACTGGCGGGACGATTTCGTTGAATGGTCGCAACGTAACGTGGCTGCACCCCAGCGAACGCGATGTCGCTTTCGTGTTCCAATTCTTTGCACTTTACCCACATATGACAGTGCGGCAGAACATCGTCTTTCCCTTGCAGGCAGAGCGGATGGCTCCGGCAGATATCGACAAGCGAGTAGCCGAGGTCGTCAAGATGCTTCGTATCGAGCACCTGATGTCACAGCGCCCCGGCACTCTAAGCGGAGGTGATCAACAACGAGCCGCGCTGGCGCGTGCCCTGGTGCGGCGGCCCGCCGCGTTCCTGATGGATGAGCCACTCGGTGCGCTGGATGCTGAACTGCGCGAGGCGATGCGAGCCGAGATCAAGCAGCTCCACATTGACCAGCATGCAACCACTGTGTACGTGACTCACGACCAGATCGAAGCGATGGCGATGGGTGATCGAATTGTGGTGATGTCCAATGCTGTCGTCCAACAGGTTGGCACCCCCGCTGAGGTTTACTATAACCCTGCCAATCTGTTTGTCGCACGCTTCATCGGCAGTCCTGGCATGAACCTGGTCCAGGGGCAGTTCGCCGATCAGACCGTCCGCTTTTCTGGCGAACAAAACTATGAAGTGCCTGCCGAATGGAAGCCTGCTATCAAGAAAGCTACGGGCAGCAATAGCGTGACCGTCGGCTTCCGCCCTGAGGCTGCCCACCTTTCAGAGAGCGGTGCGCTCGTAGGGGAAGTCTATGCAGTGGATATCCACGGCAGTTATTCGATGCTGCATGTCAAGTTAGCTGGCAGCAACGGCGACTTCGAGATTGTGCATGTACGAACCGACCGACGTACGAATTATCCGATTGGAGCGCAAGTCAGATTCGATCTTAACCCGGAGATGGTTCGCTTCTTTGACACCAGCAGCGAGGCCGCGATCCAGCGGGAGAATGCCTGATGAGCAATATTACACTGCAAGGTATCACCAAAACGTTCCGCGATGTCACCGCTCTATCAAAAGTCTCGTTTGAGGTCGAGGATGGCGAGTTCTTTGTACTGCTCGGCCCCACCGGCGCAGGCAAGACAACGACGCTTCGCATCATTTCGGGGTTGGAGCGGCAAGATGAAGGTACTGTATCCTTTGATGGAGAGGATGTAAGTGATCTTCCTCCCGCGGACAGAGATGTCGCTTTCGTATTCCAGCAGTACTCCCTCTACCCCACCATGAGCGTCTACGACAACCTGGCCTTTCCTCTTCGCTCGCCCCTGCGAAACATGCCAGAACCTGAAATCAAGACACGCGTTGAAAACGCAGCCGAGACCCTGCGAATCGGTCACTTACTTGAACGCAAGACGGCAAAGCTATCCGGCGGCGAGATGCAGCGCGTCGCTATCGGTCGCGCGATTGTTCGGACGCCCCGAATCTATGTGATGGATGAGCCGCTCTCGAACCTCGACGCTAAACTGCGTGAGTCACTGCGGGTTGATCTTCAGCATCTCCAGAAAACACAGCGAAGCACAACCCTGTTTGTGACTCATGACCAGATCGAGGCGCTGACGATGGCGGATCGGATTGGAGTCCTGTGCCAGGGAGAGATCGTCCAGATTGGTACACCTGAAGACATCTACGACCGCCCTGCCTCGACCTTCGTCGCAGAGCTGGTTGGAACACCGCATATCAACCTGGTTGAGGCGCGCCGTGATGATGGCGCTATCTTCATCAAGGACAGCCAGGTACGTATGTCGGCTACCAATGGCGGGAAGCTGCCTCCCTCCTTCCTGCTGGGCGTTCGCCCGGAGGACGTGCAGCCCTCAACATCGGGCGAGTATTCAGGGAAGATTGCCCTGACTGAACCGCTCGGTGCCGAAACGATTGTACATATCAGAAGCGGCGATCAGGATTTTCTGAGTCTCATTGCTGGTATGACCGATCTAAAACTCGGCGATGAAGTGAAGTTCAACATTGCCCTTGACCGCCTCCACTTCTTTGACAGCAAGAGTGGAAACCGCATTTCCTGACCGAGCGTGGCTTCCAACAAGGAGAGAACCTGATGAAGTTCGGAGTAAATGCCTGGGTCTGGGTCTCACCCTTGACAACCAACGAGTTACAAGCACTCGCGCCAAGAGTGAAGAAGATGGGTTTTGATTGGCTTGAAGTACCAATAGAAGGCACATCTGATCTCGATTATAAGGCTGGCGCAGCGATATTCAAGGAACACGGGTTGCAAGGCAGTGTGTGTGCAGCGATGGGGCCTGATCGTGACCTCATCCATGAGGATAGGGCCATCCGTGACAATGGCATGGACTATCTTCGACACTGCATCGATGCCGCCGAAACGCTG
>JAHEME010000238.1 GCA_024643825.1 Chloroflexota bacterium
TCTTGGAACCCGGCCCCTGATAGCCAGAGGTCAACCCAGCAATCGTGCATGTAGGTACGAATACTTCCTGGCGGCGCAGTTCCGGGCCACCAACCATGCCATTGAGAAAGCCTTCTGCGTCGAAGGTCGAAAGTATTTCCTCTGAACGGTCGGGGAGTTTTTCGATCAGTTCGAGATCGCGCGGCGTCGGCCCAACTACGCTGTCATAATGACCGGGGATGAGGATATGCTCGTTCTGATCCTTGAGCATGTTCAACGCCCAGACCAGCCGCCATGCCGCGTTTGCCAGGATCGACCCAACCATGCCAGAGTGCGCGTCCCGATTCAGCTTGCGGACGGAGAGTTCCACGTAGCAAATGCCGCGCATCCCCAGATACTGGATGGGCGCGCCATCATGATCGACACTGCCGAACTCCCATACACAGGCATCGGCTGACAGCATGTCTTTGTGCTGTTCGATGAAGGCGGGCAGATGCACGCTGCCGACTTCTTCCTCGCCCTCGATCACCCATTTCAAGTTGCAGGGGAGTTCGCCCATCACCGCGCGGACGGCTTCCACCGCAGCCAGTCGGGTGATGATGTGTCCTTTATCATCGCCGGAACCGCGACCGAAGAGCTTGCCGTCACGCTGAGTCAGTTCCCAGGGTGGCGAGTCCCACAGATCGAATGGTTCGGCGGGCTGCACGTCATAGTGCAGGTAGAACATGAGGGTTTTATCGCCGCGACCCTCGGTTCGCCCGACGACGACCGGGTTTCCGTCGCTGGGGTGGATGTCGGCAGCGTGTCCGCGCTCGTGCAGCATGTCGGCGACCAACTGCGCACATTCGGTGATGCCCAGATTCTGCGCGGCAACACTTGGCTGCGCGACCAGCCGCCGCAGCCCGTCGATATACGACTCCATATGGCTGTCAATATAGGCGTCAATTTGCGTCAGCAATTCAGTGGAACTCACTCGTATAGCTCCTGTTGAGAGGGGAAGACTCTGCCCAGATCATAACATGGCAGGCTGTGCGAGGGAAGTAGGATCAGGAGAAAATCGCGATCAGAGTGATCGTGCTGTCGCGTCGCACCCGGATCGGCAGCACACAGCCGACGATCTGAAGAACGGATTCGGGGTTGAGGTAATGCAGTGCGCACCCCGACGCTTCGATGCTGTTCTCCGCCTCCTCGGTGGAGAGTTCCCCATCCGGCGTGACCCACAGCGGAACGCGCTCAATCCAGTCTTTGAGGCGTAACGGCTGGGAGGCACGTTCGCGCTTCGGATTGATCCCGCTGCGCTGTGCCAGAGTCACGATATCGTTGATCGTCTTGTACCCCATCAGGCCCGCGCCATGATGCGCCAGCGGAAACAGACTTGCGCAGACGCCCAGCGCCACGATTAGCGGTTCGTTGTTGCGCAGACGCAGGCTGTCTTCGACTGCACTCGAAATCTGGGTTTGCCATGCATGCCATGTAAGCTCGCGCGTCTTCCAACTGTAGTTGCTATCTCGCGCCAGCAGGTGATACGCGCGGCGCAGGTGGGCCACGACGATGCTGTCGTACACGGGGAGACCGAGGTTGGCAATTGCGGCTCGATCCACGGAATTCAGATCGGGGATCATGGAAAGCATCCTCCGTACCTGTGCTTGGTGGTCATCGTTGGACAAGGGCGTCTCCTGCGGAACCGGGAGGCGTACCATTTCCTCTATTATAACATGCGGAGAACGCCCAGCATGGGGGCCGATTCACCCTAGCTTAAGCGCCGCCGCCAGCGCATCAAATGTGGGTGGGATGGGTTTCGGCTCCTCCGCATCCGCCAATACCATGTCGGGGTCTTTGAGTCCGTGCCCGGTGACTACGCACACCACGCGCTGACCTGTGGGGTCAAAGGTTCCTTCGGCGATCCGCTGCTGAAGCCCGGCGATTCCCGCTGCCGAGGCAGGCTCTACGAATACACCCTCGATCTTCGCGACCATGTGCCATGCTTCGAGGATCGCGGCATCGTCCACCGCCATGATGTGTCCATCCGATTCGCGGATGGCGTCCACCGCCTCCTGCCAGCGGGCCGGGTTGCCGATGCGGATCGCGGTCGCTACCGTCTCTGGATGCTCAACTATCTGACCCAGCACAATCGGTGCTGCGCCCGCTGCCTGAACGCCCAGCAGCCGGGGGCGCTGGGTGGCTTCGGCAGAGAGATCGTACTCCGAGAATCCGCGCCAGTACGAAGTGATGTTGCCTGCATTCCCTACGGGCAGACATAACCAGTCTGGCGCGTCGCCCAGCGCATCCACGATCTCGAAGGCGGCGGTTTTCTGGCCTTCGATGCGGTACGGGTTGATCGAATTCACCAGCGTGATCGGCATGGTGCTGCTGGCCTGCTGCACCAAGGCAAGACCCTCATCGAAGCTGCCGCGAATCGCGATCACCTGCGCGCCGTACGCCAGCGCCCCCGCCAGCTTCCCCTGGGCGATCTTTCCTTCGGGGACGATCACCACACAGCGCAGGCCCGCGCGGGCAGCATACGCCGCCGCCGAAGCCGCGGTATTCCCGGTGCTGGCGCAGATCACGGCCTTCGCTCCCTCATGCACGGCGGCGGTGATCGCCACCGTCATGCCCCGATCCTTGAACGACCCGGTAGGGTTGGATCCTTCGACCTTCAGCCACAGGGAAAAGTCGTGCGAGCGCGGGGCGATAGCGGCGGCCAGACGCGGGACTCGGACCAGCGGCGTGTTGCCTTCCAGCAGCGTAATAGGAACTGCTGAAACCGGGAGGTTCAGCCGGGGGCGATACTGTGCGATCACACCCTGCCAACCCGTAAATTGAATCGGAGCACGCCGCAGCAGCGATATGGAGCCATGTGGAGCGCCATGTTCCTCTTCGTGCTGCACGATCGCGCTTTCGATCATCTCTGCCAGCATCCGAAGGGGCGGCAGCGGTTTCGGTAGGAGGCCGTCGGCTCCGGTTTCTGCCAGTACGCGGGCTTTCTCTGACCGGGACATCTTGAAGGCCGTCATCAGCATAATGGGGATGTTTCCAAGAGTCTGATGCTTCCGAATTGCTCGGCAGGCCTCATTGCCATCGACCCTGGGCATGAAGACATCCAGCAGCGCAAAGTCGGGAATCGGATCATCGGCTTTGAGTGGCGTGGCGAGGTAGTCGAGGACTTCCGAGCCATCGGAGAACATCAATGGTGTGATGCCCAGTACCGAGCAGTACTTGAGAAGCAGAGCCGCGATGCCGGGATCATCTTCGGCGATCAACCAGGTGCGATGCGGAGAGGAGGATTCTTTCGGATTCATGATCATGACCTCACGTGCCTGCGTGCTGAGTCAGAATTTGTGTGGGCCGCTGCAACTAAATGGGCCTAGCTAGCATCATTGTAGCGGTGGTTCCTGTTGCGGCAAATCTTCCCTGGCTGGGAAGGACGCTGGCAGGCTGCGTAGATGATGGTAAGATCAGAGTCGTTGAACCGCTTGCAGCTTTAATAGGAGAGACTCATGCCTCTGTCACGCCGCTCCTTTCTTCGATCCGCCGGGTTCGCCGGGTTAGCGGCGCAGTTTCCGCTGCGTGCGCTGGCTCAGGACGATGCGCCGCCGCCTGCGCCCGCACCCGCGCCGATCACCAACTGGGATGGCTCCCCACTGGGGCGCATTCTGCTGAATGTAATGACCGAGTACGTCGAACCCAGTTGGCGGGCGAGACCCACCGGGCAGTACTATCGGTGGAATGATGTGGTCGGCATTCTGGGAGCGACGACGGGTGAGGGTTTGTATACCAGCAATAATACCTGGCTTCAGACTGCCACCGGGTACATCTATTCTTCGTGGGTGCAGCCTGTGAATCACATCGCCGATAACCCGGCAGTGCCCATCGGCGAAGGGGGCGCATGGGGTATGGTGACTGTGCCCATCACCGATGTGCGCAGCGGCCCTTCGGATGACGCATCGCGGCGGCAGTCGCTGTACTACAGCAACGTCAACCGGATCATCGGTCTGGAAGGGGATTACTACCTGATCCAGGAGATTTACGGGTATCAATACTGGATCAAGGCGGCGTATGTGCGCCTGATCCCTCCGGAGGAGATCGCGCCGCTGTCGCCGCAGGTTCCAACCGAGCTAAAGCGCATCGAGATCAGCGTACAGGAGCAGCGTTTGTGGGCCTATGAAGCCGAGCAGCTAGTGTTCACCTGCCGGGTAGCGACAGGCGTCGCCGAGCATCCCACGCCGCACGGGACCTTCCACGTGATCGATAAGCGGCATGGGCAGCGCATGACGGGTGGCCTCGGTCAGGGGGCTTACAACCTCGCAGGCATCCCGTGGATTTGCTATTTCAATTCGACCTGGGTGGCGACTCATGGATGCTACTGGCACAACGACTATGGTCGCCGCCACAGCAATGGCTGCGTGAATATGCTCCCGGAGGACGCGAAGTGGGTGTTCCGTTGGACATCGCCCGCCGCCAATTACTGGGACTTCCATACCGGGGCCGATCCAGTGAACGGTTCACCCGGCACGGAAATCAAGGTGCGGTATTAGGCGTTGATCAATTTCGGGTTGACTTTACCGTTTGATACGGTAGAATAATCGCCATCGCCGAGGTAGCTCAGTTGGTAGAGCACATCACTGAAAATGATGGGGTCGCCAGTTCGAGTCTGGCCCTCGGCACTGAGGAGAAGGAGATTGAGCCATCCAGAGGGAGCGGGGTGGCTCTTCTGATTTCTACAGCGAAGGGGTAGGCCAACCGGGATCGGTGTGGTATGCTACCTTCCAACCAAAACACCGCACCGTTGTGGGGAATCCTGTGACGAAAGAACGCATCCGAGTAGGCATCATCTTTGGCGGTCGCAGCGGGGAGCATGAAGTCTCGCTCCGTTCGGCTCGTTCTGTGATGGATGCCATCGACAAAGACAAGTACGACGTGCTGCCGATAGGCATCACCAAACAGGGTCGCTGGATTGCGGGGGGCGATCCCCTCGCCGCGCTCAACGCCGGGGAAGAGACCACCCCCGCCGCGCTGCTCGGAGAGCCGGGTGATCCAACCCTGATGGCGATTGAGCCATCCAGCGATGACACCCATCTCAGCCTGCGCGATGTCGCTACCGTCGATGTGATCTTCCCGGTGCTGCATGGCCCCTTCGGGGAAGACGGCACGATTCAGGGATTACTCGAACTCGCGGATATTGCCTATGTCGGGGCAGGCGTGGCGGGTTCGGCGGTGGGCATGGATAAAGCCCTGTTCAAGGCGATTATGATCGCCAACGCGATCCCCATCCTCCCCTATGAACTCGTCCTCCGCACACAGTGGGATGCAGACCCCGGCGCGGTGGTTGCCGCCATTGAGTCATCGCTGACGTATCCAATGTTCGTTAAGCCCGCCAACCTCGGCAGCAGCGTCGGGATCAGCAAGGCCACCGATTCCGCCTCCCTCATCAAAGCGTTAAACGAGGCTGCCTGTTATGATCGCCGCCTGGTGGTCGAGCAGGGTGTGAATGCCCGCG
This sequence comes from Chloroflexota bacterium, assembly GCA_024643825.1. Lineage (GTDB taxonomy): Bacteria > Chloroflexota > Anaerolineae > Aggregatilineales > UBA3940 > JAHEME01. The sequence continues at coordinate 5,477 of JAHEME010000238.1, forward strand.
AGATCGAAATCAGTGTGCTGGGCAACGAAGACCCGATAGCTTCCGTCCCCGGCGAGGTCGTCCCCGGCGATGAGTTCTACTCGTACGAAGATAAATACATC